>CAYXQV010000070.1:0-11482 GCA_964467505.1 uncultured Hyphomonadaceae bacterium
AGCGCCCGCTGACAGCGTCGAGCTGGAGCAGCGTCCTGCCGGAGCGGTCAACGATATCGAGCTGGATATCTTCCATCGACACCCGTTCGAGATCAATCCCGGCGATGGTTTCACCCGCGCCAGCCATTATCGCCACGAGATACCTGTCAACCAGATCAAGCCATTCGCGGGGGGATTGCGGAAGTTGCCCTTCCGGGATCGGCGGCAATGGCTCCCCGGCAATGGTCCAGTCCGAAGCCGTCAGCTGGCGCAGCTCGATCGTGCCTGCATGCATGTCCAGCGCGACGATCTCGACATCACCGAGCAGGAGGGATGAGGCGCTGAGCATGATGCCAGCGCGCTCGATGCGCGCACGCGGCGCACCTGCGTCATCATGGAAGATAAGGCCACGCGCCGCTATGTCGATCCTGCGGCGCTGGGGTGACCATTGCAGCTGCACCCGCTCAAGTTCGACCTGGCGTCCATCGCGGGCATCGCTCAGCGCCTGCTCGATATCATCCTTGAACGCGCTGAGCTCGACCGGTCCCTGGGCGATACGCCAGGCCAGGAAGGCACACGCCGCCACCGCGAGGAACACGATCCCTCCGAGGATCTCGAAAAACACGAAAGTGGCGGTCTTGCGAACCACGGGAAGCACACTCCACCTTGCCCGGCGCCCTCGGCCCGGCTTATCTCACATAAGCGGGCTTGGGCAGCAGCGCCACACAAGGGAGCAGATGAGACAAATGATTGAAGAAGGAATGAAGGCACCGCCATTCGATCTGCCGGCCACCTCAGGTCGGCACCGATCCCTGTCGGATTATTCCGGCAGCTTCCTCGTCATCTATTTCTATCCCAAGGATGACACGCCCGGCTGTACCAGCGAAGCGGCGGATTTCTCCAGTCGGCTTGAGGCGTTCAAGGCAGCCGGCGCGAGCATACTGGGCATCTCCCGTGACCCGGTCAGCCGACACGAAGCGTTCCGCCAGAAGCATGCCCTTTCTGTCGAGCTGGCAAGCGACGAAGACGGTTCGGTCTGCGAGGCCTATGGCGTCTGGGTCGAGAAGAACATGTATGGCCGCAAATACATGGGCGTGCAGCGCGCCACCTTTCTCGTCAACCCACAGGGCGAGGTGGTGAAGGTCTGGCCGAAAGTACGGGTCAAGGGACATGCCGAGGCGGTACTCGATGCGCTCGCTCAGGCAGTTTCCGCTAGGTAACGAGGTCGCCTGTCACGACGAAACTTAAAGCGAAATTAACCCTGATGTGGTGAAAGTTTCGTCAAAGGTGTTGCTTTGGGGTTTCACCTGCAGCGCTAATCGGGTTATGAAGTTTCTGGGATGAGGGACGAATTCAGCGCTTGGGGGAGAAGCGGTGCAATTCGGATTTAACAAGGACTGACCGGCGGGCGGACCATATGTGGAAGTTGAGTACAAGAGCACAGGCAGTGTTTGATCGGGCATTCCCCGAGAGACAGATTTATCATCGAAGCGGCGGCACGGTTCACTACATCTCCGTTTCGCCATGGCAACAGGCGATGCTGGTGGCTGGCGTGACCGCCGTCGCCGGCTGGACGGTCTTCACCTCGGTAAGTTACGTCTTGGGTTCCGGGAACGGGTCGTTTGCCTCTGCTGAAGACCGCGATGTGGCACGCTACAAGCGCTGGGTTCAGGAATTACGCGCCAAGGATGCCCTGTCGCGAACGCTTCTTGAAGACCGGACAGATGCTTTCCAGCGCGCGACATCACAATTCGAAGACCGTCACCGGACGCTGAAGGTCCTGCTTGATGCGATGGACGGGGCCGAGGACCTCGAAGTGTCGGCGCTTCGCGGCGATGATGCCAGTATCCTTCTGAAGGCATCAATCGACGAAGCTGACAGTCGTCAGGGGCTCAGCCGGACCCAGCCGACCGGATCGCTCGAACTGGTGGGTGTTCGCGCGCGCATCGAAAAGCTCCAGGCAGAGCAGGATGAATTTCTTGATGACGCCGAGGACTTGGCAGTGCAGCGCGCCGAACGTGCGCGCGGCATCCTGAGGCTTACCGCCGTCGGCACCGGTCGTATCGAGGCGCAGCGCGAGGTTGGCGGGCCGGTTGTGGCGCTTGCCAGTCTTTCGCCCAGCGAGTTCGACACACCCGAAGATGCCGCCTTCGCCCAGCGTGTCGCGCAGGTGGCTGCACGCCTCGAAGAAGCCCGGTACTATGAATCGATTCTGTCCAATCTACCGCTCGCCCAGCCGGTGGGTGTGCCCGCACGCCTGACATCGAATTACGGATTGCGGGTCGATCCTTTCACGAAACGCCCCGCATGGCACAATGGGATCGACATGGCGGCCTATTACAAGGCGCCGATCGCTGCGGCAGGGCCTGGCAAGGTTTCATATGCGGGTGTCCGGTCAGGATATGGGCGCCTTGTCGAGATCGATCACGGACATGGTTTCAAGTCACGCTATGGCCATCTCAAGTCGATATCGGTGAAAAAAGGTGATAGCGTCGCAATTGGCGATACGGTCGGGCTGATGGGCTCCAGCGGTCGCAGCACAGGCCCTCACCTTCACTACGAGGTCTGGTTCCACGACAAACCCTATGATCCGATCGATTTTCTGAAAGCAGGACGACATGTTCACGAAGACTAAGGGCGCGGACTCACAACACGCTCCAACCGCAAGTGCCGGCAACCCCACACAAGAGGCGATCCGCTCGGCCTCGAGCAAACCCGCCGCCCGGACAGCTGCTTCACTTATCTGCTCCGACATGAAGATTGTCGGTTCGGTCACCTCCGATGGCGCTCTCCAGATTGATGGCAAGATTGAGGGCGACGTCTCAGCCCAGGATATCGTGATCGGTGCATCGGGTGTGATTTCCGGCGAGGTCATCGCAGAAGTCCTGGTTGTCAAGGGTACCATCAAGGGCTCGATCCGCGCCCGGAAGGTTGAACTTGAGACCGGCGCGAAGGTGGAAGGTGATATCATTCACACATCCCTTTCGATCCAGCCCAACGCCGTGTTCGAAGGTCAGGTCAAGCATGCCGCAGACCCATTGCAGGCATCTGGTCCGAAACCGGCCGGCACCACTGCGCAGGCAAAGCCGGCAGGTGCGCAGCCCCAGGCAGCGCCGAAACCTGCGCCCGCGCCGGCGGCAGCAGCGGCTGCAGCGCCCGCTCCTTCCGCGGGCACGCCTCCCCGGGGCCCAGCAGGGAGCGCCTGAAACGCGCCCTTGGTCTGGACTGCGAGAAGGCCGCGTGCCCGCACCATGAATTTTGAAAAAAGGCCGCTGGTTTTTGACCGGCGGCCTTTTTTTATGCTTCCGCGAGAGCCTTTGCGCCAAACAGGTAGACAACCCTGCGGCGCCCTGTGTGTGAAGCGGGCTGAGACCGGTGCGTGACCGGTCAGGCGCCCCGGCCGCTCCACCAGCCCCGCCGGCGGCGCGGCTTGCTTTCCTTCGACTCGCCATCGTCCTGACGGGCCGTTTCTGCAGCCTCGGAGACCATCTCGGTCAGCGTTTCCGCCTGCGCGACAACTTCATCAGGACCTGGAACACTTTCCGGCGTTGCGTCTGTTTCAGTTGTCTCGGCTGTGTCGGTTGGTTCGGTTGGTTCGGCTTCCTTCACCGCCACCGGAGCGGGTGCAGGCGCCGGCTCGGCAACACGGTCTTTTTCGCTCTGCGTCTCCTGTTCGCGCTCGCCCTTGGCAGGCTGCGCGTCTCCGGCGGTTTCCGGCGTCATCGCCGTGTCGGGCACTGGCACCTCATCAAGCACTTCAGCAGCGCTGACCGAGAGCCCATCAAGGAAAGCGCCCCCGTCTTCAGGCACCGGATCGGGCCGCGTCTGGAGGACCTTGCGGGGGGCCGCGCCAGTGTCGGCCTGAGCGTCATCGGCAACTGCTTCTTCGCCGGTTGAGTGAGCCGCTCCCTCGTCGCCTGCTCCCTCGTCCTCAGCGACGGTCTCCTCGCGCCGGCGCCGACGACGACCGCCGCGGCGACCGCGGCGACGTGACTTCTTGCGCGGCGATTCTCCCTCTTCTGCATCAGCCTCAGTGCCAGCACCCTGTGCCGTGGCATCAACTTCTTCATCGTCAGCGCCTTGCGCAGTGGCATCGCCTGCTTCGCCTTCTTCGTCTTCATCCATGTCAATGACCGCAAGGCCGGGCGATGTGTCGGCCTTGGTCTCCTCGTCGACCGTACGCGGGCGACGCCGGCGGCTTTCGGGCTTGCGGGCATTCGGATCGCGCTCGGCCTCCATGGTGAACTCGCCGGGCAGCATGCTTTCCGAGGAGGTGATCGTGATGGCAAAGCCTGCTGCTTCCTCGACGGCTGCGACCGCTTCACGCTTGTGATTGAGAAGATAGAGAGCGACCTCTGTCGGCGCCTCGACGGTAAGGCTCTTCAGGTCTCCGCCGGAACAGCGCGCCTGGATCGAACGGATGAGTTGCAGGGCCGCCGAGGACACCGAGCGCACGCGCCCGGTGCCATTGCAGGCCGGGCACGGATCGGAGGTCGCCTGCAGAAAGCCCGCCCGGCGGCGCTGACGCGAGATTTCCATCAGGCCGAACTGAGAAATCCGCCCTGTCTGGACCCTCGAGCGGTCGATTGACAGGCAATCCTTGAGCTTCTTTTCGACCGCGCGATTGTTCTTGTTCTCGTCCATATCGATGAAATCGATGACGATCAGGCCGGCAAGGTCGCGCAGGCGCATCTGCCGGCAGGCTTCCTCGGCCGCTTCAAGATTGGTCTGCAGAGCGGTCTGCTCGATATTTCGTGCCTTTGTCGACTTGCCCGAGTTCACGTCGATGGCGACGAGCGCCTCGGTCTGGTTGATGATCAGGTATCCACCCGACTTCAGTTTCACTTCAGGCGAAAAGATCGAATCAAGTTGCTCCTCAACCCCTTCGGCAACGAAGAGGGGCGCGGGCTCCTTCCACAGCTTTATCTTTTTCGCCTGGGTCGGCATGAGCAGCTTGGCGAGATCCCTCGCCTCGCGATAGGCATCGTCACCTTCGATCAGGACCTCCTCGACATCCTTGTCGAACATGTCTCGCATGGCCCGGTGAACGAGTCCTCCCTCTTCATTGATGAGGCAGGGCGCCATCGAGGTCAGCGTCTTTTCCCGGATCGTGTCCCAGAGCTTCAGAAGATAGTCGTAATCGCGCTTGATCTCGGTCTTGGTGCGCTTGGCGCCCGCCGTGCGCACGATCAGCCCCATGCCGTCTGGAACTTCGAGTTCGCTCATGATCGTCTTGAGGCGCTTGCGATCGGTCCCGGTCGCAATCTTGCGGGAAATGCCGCCGCCGCGCGGTGTGTTCGGCATCAGCACCGAATAGCGCCCCGCAAGGGAAAGATAGGTGGTCAGAGCCGCGCCCTTGTTGCCACGCTCTTCCTTGACGACCTGGACAAGCATCACCTGCCGACGGCGGACGACTTCCTGGATCTTGTATTTCTTCAGGATGGAATTGCGCGGTGCACGGCGTTTGCGCTGGGGACGCTGCGCCGATGCCTCGGCGGCGGCGCCTTCGCCATTCGCATCATCGCCCTGCGCCTCGTCATCCCCGGCCGAATCATCGTCGCTGGCCACATCGCCTGCGTCATTGTCGGCTTCGTCTATGTCGTCATCGTCTTCATCATCGGGATCGAACCCTTCTTCCTCGGCTGCCGCTTCGGCCGCCTCTCGCAGGAGCGCCTCACGGTCTGCCTGCGGCAACTGGTAATAGTCGGGATGGATTTCCGAAAAAGCGAGAAAGCCGTGGCGGTTGCCGCCATATTCGACAAAGGCGGCCTGGAGCGATGGCTCCACGCGGGTGACCTTGGCAAGATAGATATTGCCGCGCAGCTGTTGCTGCCCGGCCGTCTCGAAATCGAAATCGTCAACCTGCTCATTGGTCGCAAGCGCGACGCGGGTCTCCTCGCGGTGAGCCGCGTCGATCAGCATGAGTTTGCTCATGGAACAATACCTTGTAGGCCGGCCGCGTCGCTGCCACGCATGAAGAGTGGTCGCGGCGTGTCGCGCCGGCATTATTTGTTGGGATGGAGCGCAAAGCCGGCCGCAGCGTCCTTCCGGACGCATCGTACAACACCTGACTTTTACCGACTCCGGTTTGCATTTGTCTTCCGCTATCCGGGGCGCTGGGCGCGGAGACTGCCCGTGGACAGGGCAACGCGCTCAGAGCGGGGGAATTCGTTTTCTGGCCTGATAGTCAGCCTACATGTCTTTTTGCAAGAGATTGCCTGAAATGCAAACCCCTAGAAGCCGCTGCCATCGCGATTGGGAGATTGTTGCACACTCTGGTACACAGCCGGTTAAGGCTCTGTCTGGCAGACAGGCGCCTAGAAGTTTTGAACCGGACCGGCCAAAGCAGAATGATCTTGCGCCACTTTGCCCTCATTTTCCTGATCGCACTTTCCGGCCTGCTGGGGGCGGGACGCGCCAATTCGCAGCCTGCACAGGTGCGGGTGGTCGGAGATGGTATCGTGACGCGTGTGACCGTATTTGGTCCAGCGCCACTGGTTGGCGACGTCTTCCTTGCCGAAAACCATTCCCAGCAGGAAATCATCATCCTGGTGCCCGATATGGCTGTCGCGCCTGGCGGAGCCCAGCCAGTCGACGATACGACCGGCGTGAAAGCCTATGAATGGCGTGATGGACAGCTGTCGCTGGAGCTTGCCCGCCCGATGATGGTGGCGCGCCGGCTCAACCTGCCGCCTGCAGGCAGCGAGCCGCGCCATCGGCTGGTGCTCGACCTGGCGGGGGTCTCCGATGTCAGGTTCGCCCGGCACGCGGTGCGCGATAACCCGCGCCTGAAGGCTGCAATTGCGGCGCGCGATAGCCAGCTTGCCGAGGCGGCGGCCAGCCAGGCGCTCAACCCGCCGGCCGGGAGCAGGCGCTATGTCATCGTCATCGATCCCGGCCATGGCGGGAAGGACCCCGGCGCGCGCTCGATTTCCGGGGGAGTTGAAAAGACACTCGTTCTCAAGGCCGCACTGGAACTGCGCGATCTCCTCGTCAGCGATTACCGCTACGATGTGCGCCTGACGCGCCAGGACGACACATACATCGCGCTTGAAGACCGCGTCACGCTCGCCAGGCAGTGGGGCGCAGACCTGTTCATATCGCTGCACGCCGATGCGGCCGGGTCAAAAAGCGTAGAGGGCGCGTCTGTCTATACGCTTTCCAGCCGCGGCGAAGGCCGTATCGATGCAGAGGCCAGGAAAAACGACTGGAGCATGCCCATCGAAAGCGGGGTTCCCCATGATGTTTCCGGAATTCTGGAAGACCTCATCAAGCGGGAAACCCGGACGAATTCGGGACTGTTCGCGCAGATGCTGCTGCCCGAACTCGAAAGGGCGGGACCGGTCCTTCGCAACACGCACCGCAATGCCGGATTTTATGTTCTCCTGGCGCCGGATGTGCCGGCGGTACTGCTCGAAATCGGGTTCCTGACAAACAAGGCCGATGCGCAACGTTTGTCCTCGCGGGAGGGGCGGGGCAAGACCCTGCTGGCCGTCAGGTCCGCCATTGATACCTATTTTGACCGGCAGGACGTCATCTACGCGCAGAACTGATATCCGTGGCAACAGCATGCAGGACGTGCAAACCCGCCCTTCCCCTCGCGCACCTTGCATCTTACTGTTGTCACAAAGACATGCGATTCTGACCATCAACGCCGGGCTGTGGAATTAAAGGGGCGGTGAGTGCCTGGCGCACCGCGACCGGAACAGAACTGGGATATTCAATGGCCGAGACCGTCAAACGGCGATTCTTCACCTGGACACTCTTCCGACGCCTGTTCATCTTCTTCGCAATCCTGGCAGTCATCGGCGTGATCGCCCTTGTCGCGGTCGTGGCTGCGCTTTCACGGGACCTTCCCACGATTGCGAGCCTGGAGACGTATGAACCGCCGATCACGTCACGTGTGCATGCCGGCAATGGCACGCTTGTTGCGGAATTTGCCGACGAGCACCGGGTCTATGTGCCGTATGAATCAATCCCCGAACACGTGATCCAGGCTTTTGTCTCGGCCGAGGACAAGAAATTCTTCGAACATGGCGGCATCGACTTTACTGGCATGCTTCGCGGCGCAATCAACAGTGCCCGCAACAAGATCACCGGCGAGGGCGGGTTGCAGGGCGGCTCCACGATCACCCAGCAGGTGGTCAAGAACATGCTGCTCACGCGCGACCAGACAATCGTGCGCAAGATCAAGGAAGCGGTCCTGGCGCGCCGCATCGAAGGCGCGTTCACCAAGCAGCAGATAATGGAGCTTTATCTCAACGAGATCTATCTGGGTGGGCGCGCTTATGGTGTCGGCTCGGCGGCGCTGAATTATTTCGGCAAGTCGCTGCCCGAACTCAGTGTTTCGGAAGCTGCAATCCTGGCATCGCTGGCCAAGGCGCCCGGCACGGTCAATCCCTACCGGCGCCCTGAGCGCCTCCTGTCGCGGCGCTCCTATGTCCTCGCACGCATGGTGGAAGATGGCTACATTACCGAGGAAACAGCCCGCGCCGCCCGCGCAACGCCGCTCAACACCGTCAAGCGATTGCGCGGGGCGGAATATGAGGCTGCGACCTATTTCGTGCAGGAACTGCGCCGCGACCTGATCGACGAATATGGTGAGGACACGCTGGAACAGGGCGGGCTCTCAATCCGCTCGACCATTGACTCAAGGCTCCAGCTTGCCGCGCAGACAGCGCTTCAGACCGGGCTTGTAAGTTATGACCGCCGCCATGCCTATCGCGGCCCGGTGGCCTCGATCGCACTGGATGGCGACGCGCTGGAGAGACTTCGCGAAACCGACCTGCCCGCCGGCCACGGCGACTGGGAAGCCGGCCTGGTCACCTCGATCAGTGAGGATGGATCGGCTGCGCTGCGCTTGCGGGACAATTCCGAAATTCCCCTGGTGAAGGAGGATGTCGAATGGGCAGCAAACACATATGAGCGCGCGGATGGCACACTCGGCCTTGAACCCGGCGATATCGTTCTTGCGCAATTTGAACGTGATCCGGCGCCAGAGGCGACACCTCAGTCGCAGGACGATGAAAGCGATCCTGGAACCGAAGCCGGAGAGGACGGGGCCGAACCGCTCGGCCCCCCGGTGGGAACTGCCGCCCTTCGTCAGGTGCCGCAGGTCGAGGGCGCGCTGATCGCGCTGGACCCGCATACGGGGCGCGTGCTTGCGATGTCGGGAGGGTATTCCTTCTGGAAAAGTGCGTTCAACCGGGTCACCCAGGCCAGAAGACAGCCGGGCTCCAGCTTCAAGCCCTTTGTCTATGCCGCTGCGCTGGAAAACGGATACACGCCGGCGACCAAGGTGCTTGATGCTCCCTTTGTCGAATTCGATGTCGAAAAGAATGATTTCTGGTCGCCGGGCAATTATGCCGAGGGGCGTTTCTATGGACTTTCCACCATCCGGCTGGGTCTTGAGAAGTCGCGCAACCTGATGACCGTGCGCATGGCCCAGGATATCGGCATGCCGGCCGTGTCGGACCTTGCGACCCGTCTTGGTATCTATGAAGAGCTCGATCCGTTTCTGGCCATGTCGCTTGGTGCAGGTGAAACCTCGCCATGGAACCTGGCCAAGGGCTATGCGACGCTGGTCAATGGAGGCAAGCGCGTCGCGCCGACCCTGCTCGATCGCATTCAGGACAGGCACGGCAACACGCTCTATGTGCACGATCCGCGCGAATGCACCGGCTGCAATGCCGATCAATGGGATGGCGGGCCACCGCCCCAACTTGCCGATCCACGACCCCAGGTGCTTGACCCGATCGTTGCCTATCAGGTGGTCCATATGCTGGAAGGTGTCGTCGAGCGCGGCACCGGACGTGTTGCGCGCCGCGTTGGCAAGCCACTTGCCGGCAAGACAGGCACGACAAACGACTACAAGGACGCGCTTTTCTTCGGCTTTTCACCCGATCTCGTCGTTGGCGTTTGGGTCGGCTTCGATGGGCCGAAAACTCTTGGCGATGGCGAAGCGGGCGGATCGGTCGCCGCGCCGATCTTCACCGATTTCATGGAAGCAGCGCTGAAGGACGAGCCCGCCCTGCCCTTCCGTATCCCGCCCGGCGTGCGGCTTGTGCGGATCGATGCGCGCACGGGCGAGTTGCCCGGGCCGGGTACCGATGTGGTCATCACAGAGGCTTTCCGCCCGGGAACAGAGCCCGGCCTTGCTTTTGCCGAAGATGAGGAAATGTCGATCTTCGGTCAGGGAAATACCGGGCTCTTCGAAGATCGCCGGGCGGGCAACCGAACCGCGCACAATGACGAGCCCGACCTCATGCCCGGTTTGCCCGGCCTGCCGGAAAGCCCCGACAGTACCGACAGCGAAGAGATGCTCCCCGGTCTCCCAGGCCAGGGCGACCCGGATGCCGAAGGCGGGCGCGACGCGCGCATGGCCGGCGAACTCGGCGACACCTGGTAATATCTGCCCGACTTGACGTCAGCAGGAAAACGCCTCATTTCGCGGGGTCTGAAGCATTTACAGTTAGAGCGGAGGCCTTCAGCACATGGCCGACATCCAGACACTTGCAAACCAGATCAAGCAGTCGGTGGAACTGCTGAGGAGGCGTCTTTGACTGGGACAATGCTGTCAAACGCCTTGATGAACTGAACGCACTGTCGGAACGCCCCGATTTCTGGGACGAGCCGATGGAAGCCCAGAAGCTGATGCGCGAACGCCAGCGCCTCGCTGACGGGATCGGGACCGTAGAAAAGCTGGAAAAGGATGCCGCAGACGGTCTGGAACTGCTCGAACTGGCCGATGGCGACACTGATATGCTTGCCGAGATCGAAGCAAGCCTGGCGCGGGCGTCGCAGCGCGCACAGAAAGCCGAGCTTGAAGCGCTGCTGTCCGGCGAGGCTGACAGCAATGACGCCTTCGTGCAGATCAATGCCGGCGAGGGTGGCACCGAAAGCCAGGACTGGGCCTCGATGCTGGTGCGGATGTATGCTCGCTGGGCTGAAAAGCGCGACTTCAAGGTTGAGGTGATGGACGAACGCGCGGGCGAGGAGGCTGGCATCAAGTCATCGACCCTTCAGATCAGCGGCGAGAATGCTTATGGCTGGCTGAAATCGGAGACGGGCACGCACCGGCTGGTGCGCATTTCACCTTATGACAGTGCCGCACGGCGCCATACGAGCTTTGCTGCGGTTTCCATCTCGCCGGTCGTCGATGACACGATCGAGATAGAGATCGATCCTTCCGATGTGCGCACCGATACATACCGGGCAAGCGGCGCAGGCGGTCAGCATGTCAACAAGACCGACAGCGCCGTGCGCCTGACCCACGCACCCACCGGAATTGTCGTGGCCTGCCAGACCTCACGCAGCCAGCACAAGAACCGTGAGGAAGCCTGGCGCATCCTGCGCTCGAAACTCTATGAGCTTGAGTTGCAGAAGCGGGCCGAGGCAAGCGAGGCTGCGCATGCCGGAAAGGGCGCAATCGGCTTTGGCCACCAGATACGCTCCTATGTGCTCCAGCCCTACCAGATGGTGAAGGATCTGCGCACCGAGGTGG
>CAYXQV010000071.1:0-11412 GCA_964467505.1 uncultured Hyphomonadaceae bacterium
TGACTTCCTGGGTGGGAATGTCGAGCACGCTTTCCATCATGTTCATCTTGCGACCAATTCGGTCGAACAGCGGATTGACCACTGCCATTCCGGGCTCGATCGTGCGCACATAACGTCCGAACCGCTCGACTGTGTAATTGTAGCCCTGCGGCACGAATTTGAATGCCTGGAACAGCGCGATGAGCGCCACGACGGCAATAATGATGGCAACAATTGCCGGATCCATACCCAAACCCTCCCTGCAGGAATGTGTCGTCCATAATGGGAGTCTTTCCGTTCCTCAATAAGAAACTGCGGCGGTCAGATCTCGGGGCGCCAGTCTGGCGGTGCCATCTCGAAGCCCTCGAAGGAAAAGGCCGGCGCGACCATGCATGACACCAGTGTCCAGGCGCCAAGACTCTCGGCGGTCTGCCAGTGGCCGGCGGGCACGATGAGCTGCGGGCGATGTCCGGCGCGAAGGTCGGGGCCGAGCTGGTGGGCGCTTGCGCCGCGCCCGTCGGGTGGTGACAGGGTCAGCGCCAGCGGTCCGCCGGCGTGCCAGGCCCAGGCCTCGTCACCGTCGCGGACCCGGTGCCAGGCCGAAAGCTCATTGGCCTGCAGCAGGTAATAGATTGCGGTCAGTGGCGCGCGCGCCGGCGCGTCGGTGGGGGAGCGAAAGGTCTCTGTGAAATGCCCGCCCTCAGGATGGGGTTTCAGGTCAAGCAGCCTGATGATCTCGCCAGCGCCGAGATCGCCTGAAATGGCCCGCATCAGAAATTGTCCTTGCGCTCGCGGACCTCGGCGAAAGTGGCCACCGCATCGCCGGGATGGCCCATGGCCGCCTGCAGGCCGGGATCGTCTGCGCGCAGGAAGGGATTGGCTGCAAGTTCGCGCTCAAGCACTGTCGGCACGGTCCATTCGCCGCGCGCGCGCCTGGCGCTCACCTCTTCGGCATAGGTCTTCAGCGCCTGGTTGTCGGGATCGACACTGACGGCGAACCGGGCATTGGCCTGGGTGTATTCATGGGCGCAGTAGATCGTGGTTTCGGGCGGCAGGACCTTCAGCCGGTTGAGGCTGGTCCACATCATCTTCGCGTCGCCCTCGAACAGGCGCCCGCAGCCAAGCGCAAACAGCGCGTCGCCGACAAAGGCAAGACCGGCGGCGGGGATATAATAGGCAATGTGGCCAAGCGTGTGTCCGGGAACATCGATGACTTCAGCGGAAAACCGGCCGAGCGACACTGTCTCGCCGCCGCCGACGGTGCGGTCGATTGCCGCGATCTTGCCCGCCTCGCCTGCGGGCGCGGTGACCGTGCAGCCGGTTTGCGCCTTCAGCTGCGCATTGCCGCCGGCATGATCAGGGTGCCAGTGCGTGTTCCAGACCTGTGTGATCGTCCAGCCCTTCGCATCGGCCTCGGCGAGGTATTTCGCGGCGTCCGGCGTGTCGATGGCAGCGGTTTCTCCGGTTTCGCGATCATGGGCGAGATAGCCGTAATTGTCGTTCAGGCAGGCAAACTGATGGATCTCGAGCATGTGAGGGTCTTTCTTCTTTCGATGGCGATGTGACTGCCTTTCTACCATATGAGTGAGTGATGCGTCAGGACAGTGTTTCGATTTCACGGTTTTACCGCTCGCCGCTGGGAAATGCGGCGGGACGGGTGCTTGCACAACGGATCGAGGACTTGTGGCCCGATGCCGTCGGGCTCAGCCTGCTCGGTGTCGGCTTTCCCCAGCCCGTCCTTGGCGCCTATGCAGGTCAGGCGCAACGCCTGGCCGTGGCCCTGCCAGATGGCGCGGGCCATGTTCGCTGGAATGCGGCCGGGCGCGGCAATTCCACGGTGATCGGTCCGGAGTCGCGACTGCCTTTTTCCGATGGCCTTTTCGACCGCGTGATTGTGCTTCACGGGCTGGAAGAGGCCGCACAGCCGCGAGCGGTCTGCCGCGAGATCTGGCGGGTGATGGCGCCGGAAGGGCGGATCATCGTCGCGCTGGCCAATCGCTCCGGTCTCTGGTCGCGGGCCGAGCGCACGCCTTTCGGCCATGGCCGGCCCTGGACCAAGCGCCAGATTGCAGGCCTGCTTGGCGATTGCACCTTCCAGGTCACAGCCAGCACGCACGCACTTTTCATGCCCCCGCTGGCCAGCGGGCTGATCGTTTCAGGGGCTGAGGGTTGGGAGCGGGCGGGCGCCTTTCTGGCCCCGGCGCTTGGTGGTGTTGTTCTGGTCGAGGCTGTCAAGCGTCTTTACATCAAACCCGGCGGTGGCGCGGTTGCGCCCGCACTGTCTGCCATAAAGGCGCGCACCGGACGCGCTGGTATGCCTACTGAACGGGCAGACCGACACACAGGCGGTGGGTGAAAGCGGTCCCGATTGACGCTCCGCGAGTGCAGTGCTTGTTATTGGGATAAATTGTATGCAGGGAAAGGCGAGCGATGAAACTTGTAACAGCCATATTCAAGCCGAGCCGGCTGGACGCCGTCATCGACGCGCTTTCAGAAGCCGGCAGTACCGGCCTGACCGTGTCGGAAGTGCGTGGCTATGGCCGCCAGCAGGGCAAGACCGAGGTGTATCGCGGCGCTGAATACGAGGTGCGGCTCCTGCCGAAGGTCAAGGTCGAGGTGGCCTGCGCCGACGACGCCGTCGAACGCGTCACCGAGGCGATCATCGGGGCCGCCAATACCGGCACCATCGGCGACGGCAAGATCTTCGTGCGCAGTCTCGACACCATCATCCGCATCCGGACCGGAGAGCGCGATGAACAGGCGGTTGGCAATTAGAGGAGTTTCCGGCCCGGAGCGGTCCTTCAGTCCTGCTCCTCGAACCGGGCCTCCTGGGCACTGTGACGCAGCTGCAGGTTCAGCATGATCGCCTTGAGCGGGCGCAGCAGCCAGAGCACGAAGACCATCATCACGGTGAGAAGCGCGATATAGGCCAGGATCAGCACCCAGACCGGCCATTGCGTCAGCGGCAGGATGAAGGCGAAAGGCCCGAACAGGATCAAGGTGGCAAACATCGCAAAGAAAGCGGGCCCGTCTGCAGTCTCCCCGGCCCTGAAATCCTGTCCACAGGTCTCGCATTTCGGCTTGAGCGTGAGATAGCCGCGAAACACCCGCCCTTCGCCGCAACTGAAGCAGCGACATTGCAGGCCGGCGATTATCGGGGAGGGCTGGGGCATTCGGACAGTCTTTCATGAGCTTTGAGGCTGCCAGTTAACGACGCCGGACCGGTTTTGTAATGTGCGTTATTGATGCAGCAAGCTCGCACAGGTGTTTCGTTTGTCGCGCTTTGCGCTATTGTTGCGGCCATGAGCCCAGCAGAAACGCTTGCCACATGGCTGGCCAGTTGCCAGCACGCCGTCGTGTTCACCGGTGCTGGCATCTCCACCGAGAGTGGCATTCCCGACTTTCGCAGCCCCGGCGGGGTCTGGAGCACGATGAGCCCTATCTATTTCCAGGACTTCGTTGCCTCGCGCGAGAAACGCCGGGAAGCCTGGACGAGGGTTTTCGAGCGCACTGCCGGCTGGACCGGCGCGCGCCCAAATGCCGGCCATCAGGCGATCAGCGAACTGGTCCGGCACGGCAAGGTCGCCTGCGTGATCACCCAGAATGTCGACAATCTGCACCAGGATAGCGGGACGCCCGGCGAAAAGGTGATCGAGGTGCATGGCAATGCCAGCTATGCCAGCTGCCTCGACTGTTCCCGGCGCTACGAATTCGAAGAACTGCGCCCGCGCTGGCAAGCCGATGAGGACATGACCTGCCGGGCCTGTGGCGGGCTGATCAAGACCGCGACGATCTCGTTCGGACAGGCGATGCCCGAGACCAAAATGATCCGCGCCGAGGAGGCGGCCCGCGCCTGCGATCTTTTTCTGGTCCTGGGCTCGTCCCTTGTCGTCTATCCTGCAGCGGCCCTGCCAATGATCGCCAAGCGACAGGGGGCCAGACTGGTCATTGTCAATCGCGAAGAGACCGAGCAGGACGTGATTGCCGATCTCGTGATCAATGAGGAGATCGGACCGTTCCTGACCGAGGTCATGGCGGGACTGCGCACCGGGCAGGCGCGCTGAGGACGCGCCCGCCGGGCTGGTGGCGGGGAGCTACTGCCCGGTGAATTCGGCCTTGCGCTTTTCGAGAAAGGCTTTGACGCCCTCCTTGAAATCTTCCATGCGCCCGGCAGTGCGCTGGGCGTTCCGCTCGGCATGCAGCTGGGTCTCAAGGTCATTCTCGCAGCCATCCCAGATCAGGCCGCGCATCATCGACAGCGCGCCTGTCGGCCCTTTTGAAAGGGTGATGGCCAGTTCCATTGCCTCGCTCATCAGCTGGTCGTCGGCAACCACCTTGTTGACCATCCCCCATTCCAGCGCCTTGTCGGCCGGCAATTTCTCGCCCAGCAAGGCCATTTCCATCGCCCGCACGCGCCCGATGGAACGCGGCAGGAGCCAGGTCGAGCCGCCATCGGGAACAAGGCCGATGCGCCGGAAAGCCTGCAGGAAATACGCGCTCTGCGCCGCGATCACCATGTCGCCCATCAGCGCGATGGAGCAGCCCACGCCGGCAGCTGCGCCATTGACCGCCGTGATCACCGGGTGGGGATGTTCGCGCATCACCTGGATCAGCGGGTTGTAATGGCTGTCGAGCGCCTTGCCGGCATCGGGCTTGCCGCGCGGTTTCGCCCCGCCCGCAACATCGCCCGACAGGTTCGCGCCCGAGCAGAAGCCACGGCCATTGCCCGTCAGGATGGTGCAGCGCGCCTCGTCGGCGGATGTCTCGAAGGCAAGAAGCAGCTCTTCCACGGTGTCGATGCCGGCGGCATTCATTGTCCCGGGATCATTGAAACTGATCACCGCGATATCGCCCTCAAGGGCGTAGGTCACTTTGGTGAAGTCCATGGCGCGCTCCCTCGCATCTTTTGTCCAGGCTGCAGTTTATGGAGGCTGGCGGCCATGGCAACGCCTGACGCAGGGGAGGCCCGCCCGGCTTTCGTCACCGCGACTTCTGGTCTAGTATAACTTTCGGGTCGCAGATGAGCGGGCAGGAAAGAACTCCGGGAGAGATATGATGGCATTAGAGGGCGGGCAGGGCAGTGCGATGGAGGATATTCTCCAGCGCCAGAAACAGGCAAATCTGCGCGACGGCGTTCCGGACGCGGAAAAGCGGATCGAGTGGCTCGATCGCTGCATCGGGCTGCTGGTCGATCACCAGGTCGAGATCGAGGATGCGCTGGCAGAGGATTTCGGCCACCGCTCGAAGGATGCCTCACGTTTTACCGATGTCGCTTCCTCCATCGGGGCGCTTCAATATTCGAAAAAACACCTGCGCAAATGGATGCGTCCGGAGAAGCGGAAAGTGGAATTCCCGCTCGGTCTTCTCGGCTCGAAAGCGGAAGTTCAATACCAGCCCAAGGGCGTTGTCGGTGTCATTTCGCCCTGGAACTTCCCCGTCAATCTCACCTTCACGCCGCTGGCAGGCATTTTCGCCGCCGGCAACAGGGCGATGATCAAGCCGTCCGAATTCACCGAGCACACCTCAGAGCTGATGAAACGCATGCTCTCGCAGGCTTTCGACGAGGATGAGGTCGCGGTCATAACTGGCGGCCCGGAGACTGGCGCGGAATTCACCAAGCTCGCCTTCGACCACATCATATTCACCGGCGCGACCTCGATTGCGCGCCACGTGATGCGCGCGGCGGCCGACAATCTTGTGCCGCTGACCCTGGAGCTTGGCGGCAAGTCACCTGTGATACTCGGCCGCTCGGCCGATCTCGACAAGGCGGCCGCCCGGATCATGGCTGGCAAGACGCTGAATGCCGGGCAGATCTGCCTGGCGCCTGATTATGCCTTCGTACCGAAGGAGAAGACGGCAGATTTCGTCAGCGCGGCCACGAAGGCGGTCGAGACGATGTTCCCTGAGGGCCTCAAGGACAATGATGACTACACATCCATCGTCAACCAGCGCCATTATGACCGGATCATGGGCTATATCGAGGATGCGCGTGCCAAGGGCGCCGAAGTGGTCGAGATCAACCCCGGCGGTGAGCATTTCGACCAGCAGCCCCATCACAAGATCCCGCCGCACATCATCATCGATCCCACCGACGAGATGAGCGTGATGCAGGACGAGATTTTCGGGCCTGTCCTGCCGGTCAAGACCTATACCGAAACCTCCGAGGCGGTCGAGTATATCAACGCCCATGAGCGCCCGCTTGGGCTCTATTATTTCGGACAGGACAGCGGCGAGAAAGACATGGTGCTCGGCTCCACCACGTCTGGCGGTGTTACGGTCAACGACGTGCTGTTCCATGTCGCGCAGGAAGACCTGCCCTTTGGCGGGGTCGGTCCGTCCGGCATGGGCAGCTATCATGGCCATGACGGGTTTCGCGAATTTTCGCATGCCAAGTCGGTCTACGTCCAGACCGGCAGTGAGCTTCTCGCAATGATGCGCCCGCCTTATGGTGAGAAGTTCCGCAAGCAGATCGCAGGCCGGATCAAGCGCTGACCGCTTTGCCCGTTGCGCCTTGCCTTTGCCGGTGCGCCTGCTGGCCTATTCGACGAATGCCCAGAGGCGCGCGGCAAGATAGGAGGCGGCGGGCACCACGGCGGTGGCGCCGACGCGCAGCCAGATATCGGGTGCCGGCGGGTTGGCCAGCAGCCAGGCCAGTACCAGGTTGCTGGCCGCAAGTCCTGCCAGCGAGATGATGAACCATTTCGCCAGCGCCCTGCCGCGTGCGCGCTTCAGGCGGAATGTGTAGCGGGCATGCCCGAAGCCCGATACAATGAACGCCACCAGGAAGCCGATCGTGTTGGCGGCCAGCGGCTCGACCGCGGTCAGCAGCGCAAGCAGCGCCACGACGACCAGGTGCGTGCCCGTCGCCAGGACGCCGACAAGGCCGAACCGTGCAAACATTGCGATCGCGGCCCGGCTCATTCGGTTTCGTCGGCGCGATAATGGTGTTCGACGAGATAATTGGGCCGCTGTTTTGCCTCGATGGTCAGGCGCGCGATATATTCGCCGATCACGCCGAGCGATATCAGCTGCGCGCCCGCGGCGACCAGGATGATCACGGTCAGCGAGGCATAACCCGGAACGTCGATGCCGAAGATCAGGGTGCGCAGGAAGATGTAACCGGCATAAAGAATGGCAATCAGCGCCAGCAGCACGCCGAAATAGGTCCAGGCCTTCAGTGGCAGGGTCGAGAAACCGAACAGGCCGTCAAGCGCAAAGTTCCACAGCCGGCGCATGCGGAACTTGGTGGTGCCCGCTGCCCTTTCGGGACGCTCGAACGCAATCCCGGCAGACGGAAAGCCCACCCAGGCAAACAGCCCCTTCATGAAGCGGTTGCGCTCGGGCAGGGCGCGAAGCGCGTTGAGCACGCGCGCATCCATCAGCCGGTAATCGCCGACATTTGCCGGGATCTTGACCGGCGAGATCATGTTGAACACCCGGTAGAAATGCTCCGAAGTGATGCGTTTCAGCCATGTGTCAGTGCCGCGCGCAATGCGCACGCCGTAAACCACATCATAGCCCTCGCGCCATTTTGCCAGGAAGTCCGCGATGAGTTCGGGCGGGTCCTGCAGGTCCACGTCCATGATCACCGCAATGTCGCCATGGGCGGCATCAAGCCCGGCGGTCAGCGCAGCTTCCTTGCCGAAATTGCGGGCGAGATTGATACAGCTGATGCGCGGATCGGCTTCCACCTGCGCCATGACCAGGCTGAGCGTTGCGTCAGTGCTCCCGTCATTCACGAATATCAGTGTCCAGTCCGCATCAAGGCCGTCAAGGACCGGGCGGACCTGGTCGAGAAAGGGTTCGATCGCATCTTCCTCGTTGAAGACGGGCACGATGATTTCGATACGCGGATGGTCGGGCCGCCGGGGCGCGCGGCGTGCGGCGACAAGGGCGTCTGTTCCGCCCGTCGTTTCGAGTGTGGCATTCATTGCGCGTCTCCCTGAGAAGGCGCGGCGTGAACACCCCCTCGTGCCAGCCGGCGGGCGAGGCGGCGCGGCAGGAAGCTGGCGAGCAGCAATAGCAGGCCGGCAAGGCTGATCATGCTGGCAAGGCGTTCCGGCAGGGTTGGCGCAAGCTCCAGCGTGACGCGTTGGCGACCGGGCGGCAGGCTGATCACGCTCATGCCCGTTGCGTCATCAACGCGCAGCGCCAGCGGTTTGCCATCACCATCGAGGCGCGCGCGCCAGTGGCTCCAGTAAGGCAGCGGCAGGCGCAAGTCGCCGCCCGCCGGTCCCATGTCCACCGCCAGTCTCAGCCGCTGTCCCGACTCAGGCAGCAGGGCAAGCTCGACACTGTCAGCGCGGGCATTGGCGAGGGCTTCGTCGCGCAGCGCCAGCGCCTCGGCAAACCATGCCTCATACTGCTGCACGCTGGTCGCCGGTTGGATGGCGGCGGCGTTGATGCGTGCGTCGACAGCCGAAAAGACCGCCGGCGGCAGGTATTCAGCAGCGCCGGTCATCGGCGTTGGGCTCGTTGCGCCTTGTGTTCGCCTGATCGCATCGCCGGCATGGGGAAGCGCGGTGAGGCCGGTGTTCGCGATGGCAATCAGGACGACAAGGAGTGCCCCGCGTGCAGGGGTTCGCGCGCGCTTATCTGCAGCAGGGGTGCACAGGCAAAGCAGTTGGGTCAGCACCAGCGCAAGGCCGAGATCGACGATGACATTGCTGCGCCAGGGAAACTGGACGGCCTGCAGCGGCGTGTGGGCCCAGAGCGGGGCTGAAAGCGGCGTCATCATCACCGCACCGAAGATCAGCGGACCAACACACCAGGCCAGCGCGCGGCCCGGCACCTGCGCTCGCAAGACCAGCAGGCAAAATGCCGCAAGACTGGCCGCAAGGAATTGGGCGCGCACCACTGACATGGTCACGGGATTGGGCTCGGGCCGGCCGTCGAAAAGAAACCAGTTGGTCGGCGTCGCATATTCGTTGAACAGGAGGCTGGCAGACACGTCGTCCAGCAGGGCAATCGCTGGCAGCCAGTAGAGCGCCGACAGTCCCGCGCCGAGACCGCCCCAGACGGCAAATGGCACAAGCCGCGCCATCGCACTTGCCGGGGAGGCGCGCTCGCGCAGGACCAGGAACACGGCCATGGCGGCGATGAAAACGGCTGTGAGCAGCGCACTTGGCAGGTGGCAGAATGCAAGCAGGGCGAAGCTCGTCGCCAGCAGCCTGCCACCGCGCCGCGGCGTTTCCAGCAGCCTTGCCGCAGCCAGCGCCACAAGCGGGATCACGGCCATTGCCGCCACCTCGCCGATTGCCTGGCGCATGAACCAGTCGGTGAGGTAATGATAGGGCAGGAAGGCATAGGCAGCCGCACCCGCAAGGGCGTGGACATGGCTGTGGAAGTGGCGCGCGAAGGCGTAGAAGGACCCGGTCGAAATGGCGATCATGATGGCGCCGCCTGCTGCAAGCGCGCCACTGGCCCCGCCGCCCGGCGCCAGCACGGGGCCGATGAGGCTGGACAGCCAGAAGGGTGCGGGTGCGTAGAAATAGAAGTCGAGCCCGCCAAGCCCGTACCAGAGTTCGCCGATGCGCCTGGGATAGATGTCTCCGCCCCAGAAAGCGGCGTGAAACCCCTCGATCCACGGTATGTTGTGGCGATAGCTTGCGCCGGACGGAACCTCCTGCCCGCCATGCAAGACAAGCAGGACGCCGGCAATGCCCGCACACAGCAGGACGGTCTGGATGACAGGTGAGCGAAGCATGACCTGCCTTATGGCATGACCAGGGTTAACAAGTCCGATGAGCGACGGGCTGAAAGGTTAACGCTTCAGGAAATCGGGTACATGGTCTCCGAAACCGGTGACGCGGTCGCTTGCCGGTTCCAGTTCCGAGCCGTCATTGTCGCGGCCACCGCGCCGGCTTCCACCGCGTGGGCGCCGCTCCCGATTGTCCCTCGTGTCTCGGGAGGGGGGGCGCTCGGTGGATGTCGGTCTTTCCGGAGCGGCCGCATTTTGAGGCTCGGACGGTGTGCGATTTTCAGCCGCACGATCTTCTGGTGCGGGACTTTCGGGTGCGCGAGTGGCGGGTGTGCGCTCGCGCGACCCCGATCTGCGTGTGCCGCGTCCGCGTCGACCACTGTCGGGGTCATCGCCGAGATTGCGCAACTCCTCTTCAAGCCCTTCGGGCATGAAATCATGCACCTCGGTCTTGATCATCCGGATCACGCCAGCCCAGGACTTTTCGTCATCAGGCCCGACAATCGTGTAACTCTTGCCCGAGCGACCGGCCCGCCCGGTGCGCCCGATCCGGTGGATATAGTCCTCGTCCTTGGGCGGGGGCGCATAGTTCAGCACATGCGACACTTCGGGGATATCGAGGCCGCGCGCCGCCACGTCGCTCGCGACCAGGAGTTTCAGCCCGCCTTCACGGAACCTGTCGAGCGTCTGCGTGCGATAGGCCTGCGGCAGGTCGCCATGGATCGCCGCAGCGTCAAATCCGTGACTGGTCAGCGACTTGACCACCGTATCGACTTCGCGCTTGCGATTGCAGAAGACAATGCCGTTATTGACGTCGCAGCTCTTCAGGATTGCCCGCAGCGTGGCGCGTTTCGCCTTGTCGCCGCCCTGCGCAATCCTGGTGACATGCTGGGTGATCGTTTCGGCGGTCTGGGTCGGACGCGACACCTCTATCCGCTTGGGATCGTTCTGGAATTTCTTCGCCAGACGCGTGATTTCCGGTGGCATCGTGGCCGAGAACAGGAGCGTCTGGCGTTTTGGCGGCAACATGGTGCAGATGCGTTCGATGTCCGGAATGAACCCCATGTCCAGCATCCGGTCGGCTTCATCGATGATCAGGGTCTCGACCCCGTTCAGCAGCAATTTTCCCCGGTCGAACTGGTCCATCAGGCGGCCCGGTGTCGCGATCAGCACATCGACACCCTGCATGAGCAGCCTGTCCTGCTCCTTGAAGCTTACCCCGCCAATCAGCAGCGCCATGCTCAGCTTCAGGTACTTGCCATAGGTTTCAAAACTTTCCGAGACCTGCGCCGCCAGTTCGCGCGTCGGCGCGAGGATCAGGCAGCGCGGCATGCGTGCACGTGCCCGCCCGCGCGTCAACCGGACCGGGGCGCCGGTCTCATCGAAGCGATGATAGGGCGCCTTCAGCTTCAGGGGCGGGTTCACCGCCCGGTCGGTGAAAAGGCCCGCCAGCAGCAGATAGACCACGGCGAAGCCTAACGTGAAACAGGCCAACCGGTAGATGGGTCGCCCAATCGAGGTCCCGTAATCGGAAAAGTATGCGTATAGTGATGCCGCCAGCCGCTCGCCGGCATTGATGCGCGGGCGCCGGATGCGGGCTTGCACCTCGAAACGGTAGAAGCCCTGCTCCCGGTCGAAATCGCCGGCCGCCTCCATGGCCTTCTTCGCGGTGCGATAGCCGCCTGAAAGCTCGGACCAGACCCGGTCGCGGATCTCGTCCGGCGCGGCCTTCT
>CAYXQV010000072.1:0-11316 GCA_964467505.1 uncultured Hyphomonadaceae bacterium
TTGCGAGTAGACCGTGGCGCGTTCGCCATCCAGAAGACCGGCTTCGGCCACAAGGAAACTGCCGGTGCACAGGCTGGCGACCGTGGCGCCGGCATCATACTGGCCGGCGAGCCATTCCAGAAGCGCGCGATCGAAAAGTTCGCCCCGCGGGGTGGCAGACAAGGTCGCGGCATCAAGGAAACAGGCCGGCACGAACACGATGTCCTGTGGACCGGCATCGTCCAATCGGACCTGCGGCAGGGCCATTGCCCCACCCTGGAGCGCGACCGGCTTGGTCTCTGCGCCGACGAGACACACCTTCAGCCGGGGCTGGTTGCCAAGACCCCGGCGGTCCAGGTCAGGCCGCTGGTCGAGGGTGGTCAGGTCATCGAATGCGGAATAGATTGACGCTCCGAGCGCGCGTGGAAATACGAGGATCGAGACGCGTATATCGCTGGGACACCCGGGATTATCTGAGCCGGACCCTGATCGGTTGCAAGCCTCTGCAGTCATGGCGGTGAGCCTGATGAGCTGTTCGGGAGCTTGCTTCTTACTGCAAACGCCCGCGATTGTCTCCGGGTTTTCACTGGCCGGTCGCGCGAAGGGCCCTCCCCGCGACGGGCAAGTCCTGCTAAGGCGCGTCCTGACATGAATTTTCGCGATTTCATTCTGCTGTTTGCCGTCTGCCTTGTCTGGGGCCTGAATATTGTCGTCACGCGATGGGTGGTGGCTGACGCGGGCGTGCCACCGGTTTTCTTTGCCGGCATGCGCTTTGCCGGGATTGCGCTGGTGCTGGCAGCATTCCTCCGGCCGCTGCCCGGCGAGCTGAAAACGCTTTTCATCATCGCGATGTGTATCGGGGCGGTGCATTTCGCGCTGCTCTTTGTCGGGCTTGCCAATGCCGAAGCCAGCGCGGTTGCCGTCGTCGGCCAGCTTGGCGTGCCGTTCTCGACACTGCTCTCCATGGCCTTCCTGGGTGAAACCGTCGGTTGGCGGCGTGGCCTTGGTATCATGCTGGCCTTTGCAGGATCGGTCCTGATCGCGATCGATCCGGAGGGAATGGCGCTGTCATTCGGCCTGGTCTATGTGGTGATCTCGGCCTTTATCGGGGCGTGCGGCGGCATCCTGATGAAACGGATCGCACCGATGTCAGCCTTCCGGATGCAGGCCTGGATCGGCCTGTTCTCATTTGCCCCGCTGCTGGCCTTTTCGTTTCTCACCGAGACCGGACAGGTGGCCAGCTTTGTCGCCGGTGGTTGGATGGTCTGGCTTGCAACGGCGTTCGCAATCCTTGGCGTGTCGATTTTCGGTCACGGTGCGTTCTACAGCCTGATCAAGAGGTATGATGTCTCCCTGCTCTCGCCACTGACGCTGATGACGCCGATCTGGGGGGTCGTGTTCGCCATCACGCTGCTGGGCGAGGAGCTTAGCCTGCGTCTCGTTGTCGGCGGGGCGATTTCCCTTTCCGGCGTGTTCGTGATTGCGGTTCGCCGCAACAAGGCGCTTCCCGAGGCAGCATTCGGGCGCAAGCTGGGCGGGCCAAGCTGATGCGGGTCGTCCAGCGGCCGAGCGCAAATTTCAATGACCGCCGCCAGCGACTCGACATGCTGGTGCTGCATTATACCGGCATGCAGAGCGCCGAAGCCGCGCTTTCGCGCCTTGCCGACCCGCAGGCCGGCGTCTCGGCCCATTATGTCGTGCGCGAGAACGGGGTCATTGCCTGGATGGTGGCCGAGGACAAGCGCGCCTGGCATGCGGGCGTGTCGAAATGGGAAGGCGAGGACGACCTCAATTCGCGCAGTATCGGCATCGAGATCGTCAATGGCGGGCATGATTTCCCGCGCGAAGACGGCGCCCTTCCGCCATTCCCGGACATGCAGGTCGCAGCTGTCATCAGCCTGTGCCGCGCGATCCTCGCCCGCCACGACATTCCGCCAACGCGCATTGTCGGACACAGCGATATCGCACCGCAGCGCAAGCGCGATCCCGGCGAGCATTTCCCCTGGCAACATCTTTCCGCCCATGGGATCGGCATCTGGCCGGAACATGCAGCAGGCACTGCAGACAAGGCGGGCGACGCAGCCGCGATTGCGAGCAGCCTGCCCGGCGAACGCATCGCGCAGATGCAGACGCAGCTTGCAGCGATCGGCTACGAGCTGGCCGTGAGCGGCACGCTGGATGCGCAGACCGGCGCAGTGGTCACGGCCTTCCAGCGGCGCTGGTGGCCTGCCGGGGTCACGGGCACACCCGATCCGGCCTGCCTTGCCCGCATCGGTGAGGTCGCAGCCGCCTACCGGTCCGCGCGCGGCTGAACCTTCGCCCATTCCACCGCAAGCGCGGCGCCGAACAGGAGCGAGGAGACCGAGGCCGTCAGCCAGACAAAGGCAAGGATCAGCGAGGCCAGCGCGCCATAGATCGTGTCGAGAACCGAGAATTTCAGGTATAGCTGAAAGCCCCATGTGATCGCGAGCCAGCCGGCTGCGCCCACGGCGGCCCCGGCCATGCGCGCCCGCCCGCCATGCTGGCGCAGCGACAGCGCAATGACGAGGTAGAACAGCAGAAAACTGGCCACCCATTTGGTGATCCACAGTGTGGAAGCCAACTGCGCGATCAGCCCGGCAAACTCCGCCGCCGGCCCGCTCGCCTCGCGGATCGCGGTGATGATGAGCTGCGCAGCGCCCAATCCCCAGACCAGGAGCACCAGCAACATTGTCATCAGCAGTGACAGCGCCTGGAAGCGCAGCATCCGGGTCTTCTGTTCGGTTCCGGCGATCATGCGGATGCCGGTAATCGCGGCCTTTGCGCCGGCTGAGGCGGTGTACGCGACCAGTATGAAGGCGATCACCACGCGCACTGTCAGCCCCTGCGGCGTCAGCTGGGAGATGATCCCCATCTCCTCCTCCTTGAGCGGGGCCACATTGGCGGTCAGAATCTGGCCAATAGACCCGGCAACCTGTTCACTGATTGCATCGGGCATCAAAGCGATAAGCAGGGTCAGCGTCAGGTAGATCAGGGGGAATATGGAAAACAGCGCATAGAAGGCGATGCCGCCGGTCACGATGCGCACATTGGGTCGCGACATGCGCCGGATCGCGCGCCAGACCGGCAGGACCAGCCATTTGGCCCACCAGGCGCGCGGCCCTGAATATTTCCCGGCTGCAGCCATGCGCGGTGACATCCTCTTGTCTTGTCGTGCCCGACCCTTGCGCTTACCGGGTGCACCGGTGTTTGGCCAGCCTCTGGCGCCGCTCGCCCATCCGTCTTATATCGGGACTGGATCAGGCGGCCGGGCAGTCGCTGTTGCGGAGCTTTTGTTGCGTGATGGAGGAAAGTCCGGGCTCCACGGAGACAGGGCGGCGGGTAACACCCGCCCGGCGCGAGCCGAGGGAAAGTGCCACAGAGAGCAGACCGCCGCGCCTTCGGGCGCGGTAAGGGTGAAAGGGTGGGGTAAGAGCCCACCGCGGGGCCGGTGACGGTCGCGGCATGGTAAACCCCGCCCGGAGCAAGACCAAGTAGGGGACGCGCACGGCCTGTCTCCGGCCATGCGTCCCGGGTGTGTCGCTTGACGGTGTTCAGCAATGGGCATCGCAGAGGAATGGCTGCCCCTTCGTGATTTCACGGAGGACAGAACCCGGCTTACAGGCCGCCTGGTCCATGCTTGATATTGCCGGCCCCAGACCCCATCCATCAACAGCGACACCAAAAAGGAGCCCGCCCATGGCCATGGACCGCGAGACACTGGAAACCCATTTGCGCGACGCCTTCCCCGACAGTGAGATCACCCTGACCGATCTTGCCGGGGACAATGATCACTGGCAGGCGGAAATCGTGTCGCCGGCCTTTGAGGGGCTCAGCCGTGTGCGCCAGCACCAGCTGGTCTATTCCGCCCTGAAAGGAAAGATGGGCGGGCAGCTCCACGCCCTTGCCCTGAAGACGCGGGCGCCCTGACCCACGTGCCGGCCCGCTCAGATATCGACAACGATCTTGCCGAAATGCTTCTGCGCGGCCTGGTGGGCAAAGGCGCCGGCGAGCTCGTCCAGCGGAAAATGATCGCTGATCACGGGCTTTATGCCATTTGCCTCGATCGCGGCGATCATGTCGTCCTGCTCATCGCGTGAGCCGACCGTGATGCCCTTGAGCGTGATATTGGCACTGAACAGCCGGGCGGTCGGCACCTCGCCGGCAATACCGGTCAACACGCCGATCAGGGAAATATGCCCGCCAATGCGGCTGGCGGTAATCGACTGGCCGAGCGTGCCCGGCCCGCCAATCTCGACGACTTCATCAACCCCGCGCCCGCCGGTCAGTTCCTTCGCTTTTGCTCCCCATTCCGGGGTTTCCTTGTAGTTGATCAGGTGATCGGCGCCCAGTTCGCCCAGCTTTTGAAGCTTTTCATCTGATGATGAGGTGGAGATGACGCGGCAGCCGGCCGCCTTGGCAAATTGCAGCGCGAAGATCGACACCCCGCCGGTGCCCTGCGTGAGCACCCAGTCGCCAGGCTTGACCCTCGCCTCGACCATCAGCGCGCGCCAGGCCGTCAGCGCTGCGCAGGGCAGCGTCGCCGCCTCGGCTGCGGAATACCCCTGTGGCGCGCGTGTCAGCGCCGCTTGCGCCGCCACGACATGTTCAGCAGCAAACCCGTCAGCATGATCGCCGGGCACACCCAGCAGCTTGGGCATTTGCGGGCCGCCAGATATCCAGTTCGGAAAGAAGGTCGACACGACAAGGTCGCCCGGCCTGAAACGCGTCACCCCTTCGCCGACAGCCGCCACCTCGCCGGCACCGTCCGACATCGGGATGCGTCCATCATCGCAAGGGATCATGCCCGAAACGACGGCAAAATCGTGGAAGTTCAGCGAGCTGGCGCGGCAGCGCACGAGCACTTCGCCAGGACCCGGCGCCGGGTCAGGGCGTTCTTCGATGATGATGTTTTCCAGGCCGCCGGGTTTTTTCAGGGCTGCAACCTTCATGTGTCTTCCTCCATTTGTTTTCCGTCCCATCGCACGCGACGAACCCTGGGGAAGTCAACACGAAGTGCGCGACCCAAAAAGCTTGTCAGCCCCCCAAGGCCTCGCCGGCTTCGCCCGGGTCGAGCACCTGCACCTTCAACCCGGTGATCTGGTTGCGCATGCGGCGCAGCACGTCGAACTGGTAGCCGTGAAAGGCAAAGCACTGGCCCGGATCGGGAATGGTCTGGGCTTCATGTATGACAAGGCCAGCCACGGTGACAGCGCCGGCATCGGGCAGGTTCCAGCCCGTGGCGCGGTTGAGATCGCGGATCGTCACCCAGCCATCGACATTGACCGACCCGTCGGGCTGTGGGCGCACGCCCTGCACCGGCACATCATGTTCATCGCGGATATCGCCAACGATTTCTTCCAGGATGTCTTCGAGTGTCACAAGTCCCTGCAGGGCGCCATACTCATCCACGACAAGCGCAAAATGGCTGCGTTTGGACAGGAACTGGTCGAGCTGGTCCTGAACCGGCGTCGTCTCGGGCACGAACCAGGGCTGGCGGAGGATTTCGGAAATGTCGAGATTGTCCAGGTCGCCGCCCTGCGCCGCGATGACGCGAAGCAGGTCCTTGGCATGCAGGATGCCGACAATCTCTTCCTTGTCGCCGCGATAGAGCGGCAGGCGGGTGTGCGGGCTGGCCAGCGCCTTCATCACAAGCTCGCGCGGACCCAGCTCGATATCGAGCATGTTGATATTCTTGCGATGGATCATGACCTCCTCGATGGTCAGGTCCATGATGTCGAGCGCGCCGACGAGGCGGTGGCGCTCGGCCTGGCCCATCCCGCCCTCGGAATGGTGATATTCGACAACGCCGCGTATCTCCTCCTCGAAGGCGACCATCTCGCCGGGCCCCTTGACCCCAACCAGCCGCAGCGTCGCGTTCACGATGGCCTGGATCGCGCCCACGATCCATCCGACACCCGACACCAGCCAGCCGATCGGGCGTGCCACACTCATTGCCATGGCGTCAGGGCGCGTGATCGCGTAGGTTTTCGGCAGCACCTCGGCAAAGACAAGCACGAGAATCGTCATCACGCCGGTGGCCAGCACAGTGGCGAGCCCGCCCGGCCCGAAGATCGAGATAAAAAGCGAGGTTGCAAGCGCCGAGGCGAGAATATTGACAAGATTGTTGCCAAGCAGGATCGCACCGATCAGCTTTTCGCGGTCGGCGAGCAGACGGGTGACGGCCGCCGCGCGCGGATCCCCGTCCTTTTCCAGCCCGTGCATGCGCGCACGCGAGGCGGCTGTGAGCGCGGTTTCCGAGCCCGAAAAGAAGCCTGACATGGACAGCAGGCACAGTATCGCGATGGCAGTTCCGATAATCATGTCAATTCACGCCTTTGGCCGCCTCGCCCTGCAAAAAGGCAAGGAGATCGCCCAGGTTGGCCTCGGGCTCGACAAAGGCGCGCCCGATCCCCCGCAAAAGGATCAGTGGAAGCGCGTGGCCGCGAACTTTCTTGTCCTGTTTCATGTGCTCCAGCAGCAGGACGGGTTCATAAGGCCCACCATCAAGTGCGGCCAGTCGCGTGGCAAGGCCCGCACTTGAAAGAACCTCTTCGGCCCGCGCCGCATCGCTCGCGCTCATCAGTCCGACGCGGACGCTGTAACGCGCCGCCATGGACATCCCGCAGGCGACCGCCTCGCCGTGAAGCAATTGCGATCCATAGCCATTGGCCGCTTCCAGCGCATGCCCGAAAGTGTGGCCCAGATTGAGCAGTGCGCGCACCCCGCCCTCGCGCTCGTCCTGCGCCACGATCTGCGCCTTGGCCAGGCAGGAACGCGCCACCGCTTCGGCCAGCGCAGCGGGCTCAAGCGCCATCACCTCGCCGCCATGGTCGCCCAGCCAGTCGAAGAAGCCGGCATCCCCGAGCAGACCGTATTTCACGATCTCGGCATAACCGGCAGCCCGCTCGCGCCCGGGCAGGCTGGCCAGCGTTGCCGTGTCGGCAATGACCAGGCGCGGCTGGTAGAATGTGCCAACAAGGTTCTTGCCCTGGCGCGTATTGATCGCGGTCTTTCCGCCCACGGAACTGTCGACCTGCGCAAGAAGGCTCGTCGGCACCTGCACCAGGCCCATACCGCGCTTCATCAGGGCCGCTGTGAGGCCAGCAAGATCGCCGATGACACCGCCGCCCAACGCAATGAGAACATCGCCTCGGTTGGCGCCGGCCTGCAACAGCCAGTCAAGCGCGCGCGAAAGCTGGTCGAGTGACTTGGTCGCCTCGCCCGGCTCCAGCACGCAGGACACGCTCGTCAGGCCAGCACCCCGCAGGGACGCTCCAAGCGTTTCGAGATGATGGTGCGCGACATTCCTGTCGGTCATCACGAAGGCGCGGGCCGACCCGGAAAGCGGCGCGATATGCTCGCCAGCCGCTGACAACAAGCCCGATCCGATCAGGATGTCGTAGCCCCGCGCGCCAAGCTCGACGCGAACTGTGCGAACACTGCCTGCCTGCAAGGTCATTCCGGTCTCCAGCCCTCCAGGGCGCTGAGGATGGCGCGCACCGTGCGGTCATGTGGCCCGTCATGGCTGTGAACCGACAGGTCGGCCAGCGAGTAGATCGGCTCGCGCTCCTCAAACAGGCGCCGCAGGACACCCTTCGGATCGGGATCGCGCAGGAGCGGGCGGCTGTCACGCTTCGACACCCGGCTCCACAACGTCTCAAGATCGGCATTGAGCCAGATGGTCACCGCCTTCTCGCGCATCAGGGCCCGCGTGTCGGGGTCGAGATAGGCCCCTCCGCCGGTCGCCAGCACATGCGGCGCCTCGCCCAGCAGCCGTTCCAGGACCCGGCGTTCACCGCGGCGGAATTCCTTTTCGCCATGGATCGCGAAAATATCCGAAATGGCCAGGCCCGCAGCTTTCTCGATCTCGGCATCGCTGTCATAGAACCCGCGTCCGAGGGCATCGGCGAGCCGCTTGCCGACCGTCGACTTGCCAGCGCCCATCAAGCCGACAAGGGCAATGGTACGCCCGGCAAGGTGTGCCTGTTTCTGTGCGGAATTGGCGAGCGGTGTTATGTCTGCGCCCATGGGCTTTTCTGTTCCTGTCAGAGTGTCCTATATGCTGCAGGCCGTGCGGGCAATGCCTGCCGCCTGCGCGCGCAACCAGAAGGCCCGATGATGCGAAAATGGCTGATCATGTTCCTGCTGCTTGTCCTGGCTTTGACAGGTCTCGCCTTCTGGCTGGCCGGAAGTGTCGATAATGCGCGCCCGGAGGCCGGCGAGGTAAGAACGGAGATCGGGAATGTTTTCTAGACCGCTGATGAGAGCCTTTGCCCTTGCAGGGGTGTGCATGCTGGCGCTTCCCTCCGCCTCCGGACAGGTCGAGATGGGCGGTCTGGGGGCTGTCGATCCGTTCGGCGTCGGATTCCTCGAGGAAGGCGAACGCGCCATGCCGACCGATATGTGGAAGGCATCGCGCACCGAAGACCTGCTGCCGCTGATGCGCAGCGTGCGCACACGAAACCTCACCCCGGCCGAGCGCAGCCTGCTGCGCCGTGTTGTCCTTTCCCCGGCCGCACGTCCGCTGGGCGAGGATGCGGGAGATGTGCTCGCTGAACGCGCGCGAATCCTCTACGAACTCGGCGAGGCAGAAGCGGCGGCCAACCTGATGGGGCGGCTTGAGGAAAATCCCCGTGGCCTTGATGGCGAGGCCGTGTCAGCCGACTTGCAGCTTGCCCTTGGAAACCAGCGCAGCGCTTGCAGCCAGCTTGCCGCCGAGCGTGATGAAGGTACTTTCTGGGCGCGTCTCCGGGCCGTCTGCGCGGTGCTCAAGGACGACCAGGGCGCCGCCGAACTTGCCGTGGAATTTGCCCAGTCGGCTGGCGTGCAGGACGACTGGTTCTACGACGCGATCCTGTCGCCGGGACTGCCCGACACAGCCAGGCGTCCACCCGCGAAGTTCGACACCGGGCTCAATCTTGCACTGTCCACGAAGCTTGGACTGGAGCCGCCCGACAATGCGGTGACGCCAACGCGCCCGGACCTTGCCAGGGCGATGGCGACCCGCACATCGTTGCCGGTCGGGGTCAGGGTGCTCGCTGCCGGACTCGCTGCGGAATCGGGCCTGATGGAGCCGGCGTCCCACAGGCAGCTTTATTCGCAGCTTCTCAAGACAGACGGTTTCCAGCCCGCGCGCCCGATAGAGGTCGGCGTGCTCGCCTTTGACGATGCCGGATCGAGCGATGGTGAACGCGCCCGCAAACTGGCCATGGCGCTGCGTTCCTCGGCAGCCAACCCGGCGCGGTTTGCCGCTGTCTCGCGGCTGTTTGCCAATGACCTGGCCCGCCTGCCGCGCAATCCGGACACAGCCCGCCATGCCCTCACCTTCGCGCGCGCAGAGCTTGCAGTCGGACGTCCGGACGGGGCCGAAAGCTGGAGCCGCGCGGTCCGCATCAAGGATGCCCCGCCGGTTGACAGTTTCGACCATGCGCTGGTTGACGGATTGGTCATCCTTGCCCGGGCAGGCGGCAACAAGTCCCGCCTGGACGACGTGGCAGGCCGCCTGGTCGAGCATGCAAAAGGAAGCGAACGAAAGGCGCGCGCGGCCCGGCTGTTTGCCATCTGGACGGCGCTGGACATTCCCCCGCCGGCGCCAGCACGCGCGCTGATGGCGGCCCAGCCTCCCAATGCCGAGGCCGGCGGGTCGGACTGGCGGATGCTGGCCATCCAGGCCGCTGCCGAAGCCGATGCGGCCGGCGAGGCGGTGCTCTCGATCCTGGCACTGACGCGGGGCGATCCGAGCCGGCTGCCGGAGTCCGACCTCATCGCCATTATCGACGCGCTGGCGGCAATCGGTGCCGAGGATGTGTCGCGCGACCTGGCCATGGAGGCGGCCGGCTACTGGAAAACCGTGCGATAGCGGTTTCCTAACCCTTTCAGGGCGATAGCTCCTGTCATGAGTGACAGGGCAAGAATCGAAGCGTTCCTGGAGATGATGAGCGCGCAACGCGGGGCCGCGCGCAACACGCTGGAAGCCTATGCGCGCGACCTGAGCGATGCTTCCGAAACGCTGGCTGGCGGCCTGGCGCAGGCAAGCGCAGCGGACCTCTCGCAGCTCCAGCGCGACTATGCGCGGCGCGAACTGGCGCCCTCGAGCGTGTCACGAAAACTGTCCTCGCTGCGGCGCTTTTTCCGGTTCGAATTCCAGGAAGGCGAACGCACCGATGACCCGACCGCCCGGCTGGAAGCGCCGGTGGCACGCCGCGCCGTGCCCGACGTGCTTTCGCGCGAGGAAATGGCCCGCCTGCTGGAGGCCTGCAGCGACGATGCGCGCCTGTCATGCATCGTCGAGCTTCTCTACGGAACGGGGCTGCGGGCAAGCGAACTGGTAAGCCTGCCGCTCGGCGCGCTGCCGCGCTGGCGCCAGGGTGGCTGGGAGACCACGGACATCACGATACGCGGCAAGGGCGGGCGCGAACGCGTCTGCCCGCTGGGACCGCCCGCACGCGACGCGCTCACGGCATGGATCGAATTGCGCCCGGCGCACCTGCCAAAAGCTGAGCCGGCACGCACGCGCGCACAGCGGTTCGTGTTCCCGTCGCGCGCGGCCAGCGGGCACATGTCGCGCCGGCGTCTCGGACAGTTGCTGGACACGCTTTCCACAGGCGCCGGAATCGCGCCGGAGCGGGTCTATCCCCATGCGCTGCGCCACGCCTATGCCACCCATCTCCTGCAGGGCGGCGCCGATATGCGCAGCGTCCAGACACTGCTCGGTCATGCCGATATTTCAACGACGCAGATCTACACCCATGTGCTCACCGACGCGTTGCAGGAACTGCTTGAAACCGCCCACCCGCTGGCCATCGAGGGCCGCGACCCCGCCTGATACCGCTGCTGCCCGGCTGGCGACCTCCCTACCGGATACGCACGCGGAAGGAGACAGAAAATGCCGGATCGGGATCGCCGGCGGGCATCTGCCCCTTGGGATTGAAGCAGATATAGGTCACGTTCGCGTCGTAACTGCCCGTCGGGGTGTAGGTGCAGGCTGCGAACCCGGCCGGGCGGGGTGTCTGGTCGGAAAAGCCGACATCCGTGGCATAGTCAAAGCTGAGACCCGAGCCATTGTCGACAAAGCCCACCGGATCGGTTCCCGGATAGGTATCGGGCCCGCCGGCATCGATATCACCGGAAAAGAACTCGACCTCGTCGGGCATGCGGTCAATCAGGACCACACTGTCGGCATCGGTTGGCCCGGTGCCGGTATTGTCCACCGAAATCGTATAGATCACGTCCGCTCCGGGCAGGGCATAGACATCGCCCCCGCCTGCGCCGTCAAACAGCGCTAACGTCTTGCTCGCGGCCAGCTGGGCGGAGCCG
>CAYXQV010000073.1:0-11123 GCA_964467505.1 uncultured Hyphomonadaceae bacterium
CGGCTGGCCATTGTCAGAACAGTGAGCCCTGGTCTTTTGTGTCTGCGGGTTTTGCCGGAGGGCGGAGCTTTTGCTTGGCGGCTGGGCTGTGGGGTGATGCGGCGGGGCCTGCCTGATCCGGTGCGGCGCTGATATCGCCATCGGCAAAGCTCAGCGACAGGCGCGGCTCGCGTCCGGCGGCTTTGGCGGTTCGCACAAGCCCGCCATCTGCCCCGCGCACCAGGGCAAAGCCGCGCTTCAGCGTCGCCTGGTGGGAGAGGGTCTCCAGCAATTTGGCCTCGCGTGACAAGGCGCTGCGCCGATCAGTGAGGCCGCGCATGAGGGCGGGGCGGGCACGGCTGGCGACATCAACAAGCCGTTCGCGGCTGCGGCGCGCCTGGCTGCGCAAGGGGGCGGGCTGGAGCCGTGTGGCGGTTTGTGTCAGCGCCAGCCGCCTGGCCGAGCTGGCGATGCGCAGCCCATGGGCCAGCCCCAGCCCGGCCTGCATCAGGCGCTGGGCAGCATCGCGGGTCAGCTGGGTCGGCGCGGGCAGGCGCGCGCTGGCATGCTGGAGCCGGGCGCGGGCGCGCTCGCTCAGCGTCAGCGTGGCGCGCGGCAGGGCGGTGGCCGCATAGTCAAGCCGCTGGCGCCGGCTCTCCAGCAGGGTTTCGCCGCGTGGCAGGCGTGCGGCCCGAAGCTGGTCCTTTCGCGCAGCCACCCGCGTGGCAAGCGCGCGCTGCAGCCGTCCGCCATATTCGCCCATGGTCAGCAGGAGTTCCGAGCGCATCGGCACCGCGATTTCGGCCGCGCCGGTCGGCGTGGGTGCGCGCGCATCGCTGGCGTGGTCGATCAGCGTGGTGTCGGTCTCGTGGCCGACCGCAGAGATCAGCGGGATTTCGCTCTCGAATGCGGCGCGCACCACGTTTTCCTCGTTGAACGGCCACAGGTCCTCGATGGACCCGCCGCCGCGCGCAACGATCAGCACGTCCGGGCGGTCTGCCCCGGTCATCGCATTGAAGCCGCGTATCCCTGCCTCGACCTGCCCGGCGGCCAGTTCGCCCTGCACCAGGGCCGGCCAGACAATGACACGCACCGGATAGCGGTCGCGGATGCGGTGGAGGATGTCGCGGATCACCGCGCCGGTGGGGCTGGTCACCACTCCGATGGTTTGCGGCAGGAAGGGCAGTTTCTTCTTGTGGGCGGGGTCGAACAGACCCTCGGCGGCGAGCTTCTTGCGGCGCTCGTCCAGCAATGCCATCAGCGCGCCGGCACCGGCCGGGCGCATGCCCGTCGCGATCAGCTGGTAATTGGACCGCCCGGCATAGATCGACAGCTTGCCTTCCGCGACAACTTCAAGCCCCTCCTCAGGGCGGAAGGCAAGGCGCTCGACCTGTCCTTTCCACATCACCGAATTGAGGACGGCCTTGTCGTCCTTGATGTCGGCATACATGTGGCCCGAGCGCGCGATCGTGACGCGGCCCAACTCCCCGCGCACGCGGACATGGTCGTAATTGGTCTCGATCGTCCGCTTCAGGCTGGCAGCCAATTGCGAGACGGTGAGATCGGGGGCGTTGGTCGTCGGGGAATCGGTCATGTCTGCGCCATGCTAGCGCGATCCCTCGCCGCGATCATCCCCGACCGTGGCCAGCACCTTTCGCAGGACGGCGTCCGAGACACCGCGCGATGAGCGCGTAAGCTGGAACCGGCCCGAACCAAAACCTCCAAGAATGAAACCCCATTCGCCGACCACGATCTCGAAATCGGAATCGGCATGGCCTTCATAGCGGATCGGCAGCGCGTGCGCGCCCTGGCCCGCGCAATAGGTCTTCTCGAAAGAGACGATAAGCCCGCCGCGTTCGCCATCAATGAGCGCTTCTAGGTCTTCCAGGCCATCTTCCGCGAACGTGTTCGGCTCCAGGATCGAGCCTGAAAGCCGGCCCGCGACCTCGTCGAACCAGGCGGTAAACGGCACCGGATCGGAAAAGCCGGTATAATCATACCAGCCCGACCAGAGCCCGTTCATGTCGCGGTGTGCGCCCATCGTCCTCAGTCTCCCAAGCGGCTTTCATGAGCCAGCCCCTTGATTGCGCAAGCGGCCCGTCGCATCAACCGGTGCCATGAACATTCTGATCATCGGATCGGGCGCGCGCGAACATGCGCTGGCCTGGAAAATCGCACAATCGGACCTTGTCGACGAGGTCTGGTCGACGCCGGGCAATCCCGGCATGGATGTCATTGGCCCGTGTTTCGATGTGGCGGCTGATGATGTGGAGGGGCTGGAAAAGCTCACGCTGCAGCTTGAGCCCCACCTTGTCGTGATCGGACCGGAGGCCCCGCTCGCTGCGGGCCTTGCCGACCGGTTGCGTGCGCGCGGTTTCGACGTGTTCGGCCCGGACATGGCTGCGGCGAGGCTGGAAAGCTCGAAGGCCTTTTCCAAGGCGCAGATGCAGGCATTCGGCGTGCCCACAGCCGCCTACAGGGCGGTGCAGGATATCGATGCGGCACGCGCGTTCCTGGCGACGCTCTCACCGCCTTACGTGCTCAAGGCCGACGGACTTGCGGGCGGCAAGGGCGTGGTCATCGCCGGGTCGCTGGAAGAGGCTGAGGCCGAGGCCGGGGCGATGCTGTCAGGTCGGTTCGGCGAGGCGTCTTCAAGCTTGGTCATTGAGGAATTCATGCATGGCGAGGAAGCCAGCGTGTTCGTGCTGACCGATGGCGAGGGCATGATCATGTTGCCGGCAGCGCAGGATCACAAACGTGCCGGCGAGGGTGATACCGGGCCGAATACGGGCGGCATGGGCGCTTATGCCCCCGCGCCAGTGGTCACGCCTGCCCTGATGGAGCAGGTACGCAGTCAGATTGCCGCGCCGATGATCGCCGGCATGGCGGCAAACGGCATGGCCTATCGCGGGGTCCTCTATATCGGCCTGATGATCACGGATGCGGGCCCGAAAGTGGTCGAGTTCAATGCCCGTTTCGGCGACCCGGAATGCCAGGTCCTGATGGCTGGCCTGCCGGGCGATATCGTACCGGCACTGCTGGTGGCATCGACCGGCGGGCTGAAGGGCAATGAAGCCGCCTTCGAAGCGCTGATGGGCATGGACGCCTTCCAGCCAGCAGCGTGCGTGGTGCTCGCTGCGCAGGGCTATCCCGCGACATATGACAAGGGCTCGGTGATCAGGGGTGTCAGTGGGGCAGAGCAACTGCCGGGCGTCAAGGTTTTCCAGGCGGGAACCGACTGTGACGATGAAGGCCGGCTTGTCGCGGATGGCGGGCGGGTGCTGTCGGTCACGGCGGTGGGCGACACACTCGGAGATGCGATCTCGCGCGCCTATGCCGGCGTCGATGCGATTGACTGGCCGCAGGGATTTTGCCGGCGCGACATCGGCTGGCGTGTGCGCGGGCAGGGCAAATGACCGGCCTTGGCGAACAATGACCCAGCGTCCGCCATTTACGTGTCGCATCGCTTGGGTACACAATGGCGATAATGGCAAAGGCAGATCAGGGAGGCAGTCAATGGAAGAGGCCGTCAACGCACAGGAAATGTTCTCCGGCACGCAGGATGTCGTCGAAAGCCACCGTTTCGACGAGGCTGCGCTTGAGAAATGGATGAAGGCCAGTGTCGAGGGCTACAAGGGTCCGCTGACCGTGCGCCAGTTCAAGGGCGGCCAGTCCAACCCGACCTACAAGCTGATCACGCCGGACAAGGCCTATGTCATGCGGCGCAAGCCGCCCGGAAAACTGCTGCCGTCAGCGCATGCGGTGGACCGGGAATTCCGTGTCATCTCGGCGCTATATCCATTGGGCTACCCGGTCGCGCGCCCCTATGCGCTGTGCGAGGATGAAAGCGTCGTCGGGACCATGTTCTACATCATGGACCATGTCGACGGGCGCATCCTGTGGGACCAGACCCTGCCGGATTATGAGCCTGCCGAGCGGCGCAGGATATTCGAGGCGCAGTGCGAAACACTGGCACGTCTCCACATGGTCGACTGGCGCGCGGCGGGCCTGGAAGGCTACGGCAAGGAGGGCGATTATGTCGCCCGCCAGATCCATCGCTGGACCAAGCAATACAAGGCGTCTGAAACCCAGCATATTGCGGAAATGGAAGCCCTTATCGAATGGCTGCCAGCAAATATTCCCCCCGGTGACACGACCACGATCGTGCATGGCGATTATCGCCTCGACAACATGATCCTGCATCCCGACGAGCCGAAGGTGATCGCCGTGCTCGACTGGGAGCTTTGCACGCTTGGCGATCCATTGGCGGACTTCTCCTATCACCTCATGAACTGGGTCCTGCCGAGTTCCGACCCCAGCCGGCGGGCAATTGCCGATATCGAGGACCTGACGGCACACGGCATTCCCACCAAGGATGAGTATGCGCAGATGTATTGCGCACATACCGGGCGCGACAGCTTGCCGGAACTCGACTATTATTTTGCTTATAACGGGTTCCGCCTCGCCGGCATCCTGCAGGGCATTGTCGGGCGCGTGCGCGACGGCACCGCCAATTCCGCCCATGCGGTTGCGAATGCCGAACGCGTCGTCCCACTGGCGCGCTTTGCCGCTGACTGTGCCCGGCGCGCCGGGATGGAGGGGTAGGGCTTTACCTCCCGCACGAACGGCCAGGACAGGAAACAGGACAGGAAAGGAAACAGGAATGACAATGCGCCCATTCGATACCCCGCTTGCGCTTGCCGGGCCTCTTCGCGAGCCGCGCCAGATGCTGCAGGAGCAGGAATATGGCGGTCACACTTCGATCCATGATGACGAGATGGCCGGAAAGCTGGGCTTTGCTGCCGGGCCAATCGAGGGGCCGACGCATTTCAGCCAGGTGGTGCCGCTGATGGCGGAAATCTGGGGGCGTGACTGGTTCGAGCGTGGCTGCCTGTCGGCGCATTACCAGAACATGGTTGTCGAGGGCGAGCAGGTGCGCGTTTTTGCCCAGCGCCCGGCCAGCGGCGCAAGGCGCACACGGGTCTGGGCCGAGAAAGCCGACGGCACGCCGGTGCTTGAAGCAAGTGCGAGCCTTGGGCCTGATGACGGTCCGAGCCTGCTGGATGAGCGCATGGCGAAGCTGCGCCCGCCGGGGGACCTGCTGATCCTGGAAGACCTCGAAGTGGGAATGACCGGGGCGGCTGACGAATTGGTCTGCATGCCGGCCGATCAGGATATGGGCAAGCTCTATCCCTTTTCGCTGAATGACAAGCTCAAGGTGATCACGGAACCCTCGCCCTGGTACAGCGACGCTGCCGCATCGCCCTGGGGCAGGCCCGTGATTCCGCTGGAAATGGTCAGTGTCCTGGCCGAATATTCCAGCCATGAGGCGAAATTTCCGGTCAAGGGCCCCGCTGTCGGCCTGTTTGCCGACCAGGAAATCCGCATGATCAAGGGCCCGCTCCTTGTCGGCGAGACATATCTTGTTCGCCGTGAAATCGTCGCGCTGGCGCAGAGTAGGCGGACCGAGAGCTACTGGGTGCGCACCAGGATCCACGACCGTGACGGCAACGAGCAGCTTGCCGAAATGCTGCTCAATCATGCCACGCTGAAGCAGTCCTATGCCGGTTACAATGAGGCCGGGACCTGATCACGCGCCCGCCAGTCATGGTTGCGCGCCCGCCATCGAGTTTCCCGTCTCTGGCGAGGCGCTTTGACATCCGCGACCAATCGCCTGAAAATTCCCGAAACAAGGACCTGCGCCGCGATCCGTGCCGGCGCGAAATGGGAGATTTACATGCGTCAGCTCGCAGGCATCTCGAAGATCGCAATGAGCGTGTTTCTCGCCGGTGCCGTGTCAGCCTGCGGGGGCGATGAGACGCGCGCCGACCGCAGCAGCGACGCATGGTGCGTTCCGGTCGAGGAGGGCGCGAGTTTTCGCGTCGAAAGCGGCCGGCTGGTGCCGTCGGACGGGGGGCAGCTTCGACTGGCCGATGATGGCTGGACCGGCAGGGTCGAAGGGGTCATTGCCGAGCGTGGCTTCTCCTGGCTGAAGCTGGACGTGCGCAATGTCGGCGCAGGCGTGCTGAGCCTGACCGGCACCGCGCCGAGCGAGGCCGCCAAGGCTGCCGGTCTGCAAGTCGGTGAAGCCGCGATCAAGGCGCAGCCGGAAGGGCGCGACCTGCTCGTGATAGACGGCATCGCGGTGGAAGGCGGCGACGAGGCGGTCGGCGCTGCGCTCAGCGAGCTGGATGACGCACCGGGTGTCGCGGAATGCCAGCGAGCCTTCACGCGGGTCATGGAGGGGCGCAATGTGTCGTTTTCTACAGCGGGCGCCCAGATAGATGACCGCAGTGCGCGTCTGCTCGATGCCGCCACGGGCGTGGCGATACTGTGCAAGGATTACGAGATCGAAGTGGCTGGCCACAGCGACAAGCGGGGCGACCCAATCGACAACCAGCGTCTGTCGGAGGCACGGGCCAACCGGGTTCGCGACTACCTCGTGGATCGCGGTGTGCCCGGTGAGGGGCTGACAGCGGTCGGCTATGGCGCGGCCCGCCTGCTTGATGAACGCGACACGCCGGAGGCACACCGGCGCAACCGGCGCACCGAATTCGTGGTGCGCGAGCGCGGTCAGTGAGGTGGCCCGGTGGTATCACTCCTCCCGGAAAGTCCGCTGCGATGCGTCGGCGATCGGTTTGAGCAGGTAGGAAATTGCCGAGCGCGAACCGGTCGTCAGCATCGCCTCGACCGGCATTCCGGGTCTCAGATCCAGCCGGCTGGCGCGCGGGTCGCCAGACGGGATCGCAACCACGGCCTGATAATAGCGCATACCCGAGCCTTCATCTGTGAAAGCGTCGGCTGACACTTTCAGCACAAGGGTCTCGAATTCGGGCGTCTGATCCTGGCTGAAGGCGGAAAAGCGCAGGCGTGCCTTCTGGCCGGGGCGCACCTTGTCGATATCGGCCGGACTGATGCGCACGGTGGCGACAAGGTCCTCATCCTCGGGAACGATGAACATCAGCGGCTCGCCGGGTGGGATCACGCCGCCGACCGTATGCGCACGCACGCCGATCACATGGCCTGCTCGCGGCGCGGTGATGATCAGCCGCTCCAGACGGTCCCTTGCCGCCATACGCTCCTCGGTGAGTTCCGACATTTCGGCGCGCACTTCGCTGAGCTCAGCCATGGCCTTTTCGCGGAAATCGGAGTTCAGCCGGTCAAGTTCGATCCGTGTTTCACCAATGCGCACCTGCGTCGTGGCAATCTGCGAAGTGAGCCCGGCGCGTGCGCCTTCGAGACTGGAACGATTGCGCTGCAGCGCCAGGATGCGCGTTCGCGGCGCCAGGCCCTTTTCATGCAGCGCCTGCAGGTCCGCCATTTCCGAAGCGATCACCGCAGCTTCCTCCTTGTTCGAAGCGACCTGCTCGCGCAGGCCATCTATCTGGGTGCGAAGCTGCCCGATGCGGCTTTCCAGGACATTGGCCGTGTTCCGGCGGGTCTCGGCGCGCGCCTGCATGAGTGCGCTCTGGCTTTCGACGCGGGCGGTCAGGCCGGGAAGGCCGGCCAGGGCGTCGCGTGCAGTGATCTGGCTCGCCTCACCGGCTTCCATGGCGAGGCGGGCCTCGCGGGCGGCAAGCTCGGAAAGCCGGCTTTCAAGGCCAGCCAGCCGCGCGCGGGTCTGCGCACCGCTCAGTTCGACAAGCGGTGCCCCGGCCGACACATGGTCGCCTTCGCGCACATGGATCGCTTCCACGATCCCGCGTTCGAGATGCTGGACAGCCTTTTGTTCGGACTCCACCGAGATCGTCCCGGCGGCCACGACGGCCCCCTCGAACGGGGCCAGGACCGACCAGGCCAGCAGGCCGCCAAAAACGACGCCGATAATGAGATAGCCGGCGCGAAACAGGCGGGGAAGCGGGTTGGCTCGTTCAGGCATCTTGTTCTCCTGTCGCGCGTGCAGTCACGGAGGTTTGCAGGCCGGCTTGTGGCGTGTCTTTCGGGACAACCCGCGATGGCGGGCGTGCCGTCTCCGAGAGGATTTTCGGCAAGACCTCCTCGCGTGGACCAAAAGCGGCGAGCTGGCCCGACTTGAGCACAGCAAGCTTGTTGCAATGGGCAATCGCATTGGGTCGGTGCGCGATGATGATGACGGTGGCACCTGCCGCTCTGAGCTTGCCGAGCGCGCCGGCCAGTGCCTGCTCGCCCGGATTGTCGAGATTTGAATTGGGTTCGTCGAGGACAATCAACTGCGGATTGCCAAACAGCGCCCGGGCCAGGCCGATGCGCTGGCGCTGGCCGGCTGAAAGATGACACCCCCCCGGTCCGACCTCGGTCTCGTAACCCTCGGGAAGCGACAGGATCATGTCATGGCAGTCGGCCGCGCGGGCCGCTGCGATAATGGCGTCGGAATCGGGCGTTTCGGCGAGCCGCGAGATGTTGGCATGCACACTGCCGGAGAACAGGTCGACCTGCTGGGGCAGATAGCCAACCTGCGGGCCAAGCCGGGCGCGGTCATGGCTGCCAATCTCGGCGCCGTCCAGACGCACAACGCCATGCATTGCCGGCCACAGGCCAAGCATCACACGCGCCAGGCTCGACTTGCCCGACCCGCTGGGGCCGAGCACTCCGAGCATGTCACCGGGCAGCAGCTCCAGCGAGACCTGGCGCAGTGTCGGCGTGTGGCTTCCCGGCGGGGCTGCGAAAACATTGCTCAGCGAGACGCGGCCCTCGATCGGTGGCAACTGAAGGCTGGCAGGTGTGGCAGGTGCCCCGTCGAGCGCGCCGCGTACTTCGGTCCAGGCGGTGTTTGCCGAGATGATGGTGCGCCATTGGGTGACGATCTGCTGGATCGGCGTGATCGCACGGCCCATCAGGATAGAGGCTGCGATCATCGCGCCCGGCGTGGACATTCCCAGGATGGACAGCCAGGCTCCAAGGCCGAGCACGGCCGATTGCAGGAACAGCCGCACCACTTTCGTGCTCGAGCCGAATGCGCCAAGCGACTGGCCCGATCGGACAAGCGCATTGTCGGACTGGTCGATCAGGGTGCGCCATTTGCGATGCATTGCGCCGCGCATGCCCATGGCTTCGAGGGTTTCGAGATTGCCCATGGTCTCGCTCAGATGCCGGCGCGTTGCGCGCTCGAGCGACTCAGAGCGTTCCACAGCGCGCGAGCTCATCTGCCGGTTGGCAAGCGCGAGCGCAAACAGCACACCTGCGCCAAAAAGCGCCCAGAGCCCGTAGGCCCAGTGCAGCATGAACAGGACGATGAAGAAAAGCGGCGTGAATGGCAGGTCGAACAGCGCCGGCAAGGCCTGGCCCGAAAAGAAGCGGCGCAGCGTGCGCAGGCTTGCGACCACGTCATCGCCACCGCGTGCGCCTTTTTCCAGGCTGGTGTCGATGACCCGCTCGAAAGCCTCGTCAGCCAGCAGGTCTTCAAACCGTGAGCCGGCACTGGAAAACACCAGACCGCGCAGCCAGTCGAGCAGGCCCAGCGTCACGTAGAGGCCCGCGATGAGCAGCGTCAGCGCCACAAGCGTCGGCATCGAATGGCTGATCAGCACCCGGTCATAGACCTGCAGCATGTAGATCGGGCCGGTGAGCATCAGCAGGTTGATGAACAGGCCGAGTATGCCGGCCCTTAGGAAAATGGCGCGCATCTCCCTGACGGCGATGGTCAGCGGCGTGGTCTCGTCTTTCGTCTCTTCAGGCATGCAGGCCACCGGTTCCCTTTGCGCGGTTTCGTCTCTTTAGGGGAAACCCGGACGCAGTTTTCCCTGTTTCACCCGGTAGGATGCAAGATGCCTGCCGCGCTCACGCTGCGCGCGAGTATTGAAAGCGAGGGGGCGCCGGCGCAAGCCAGCGAGCCGGGAGATGGGTCAGCCGCGCAGGTCGACCTCGAGCCTGGAGATCGCATGGACGAAATTGTTCGGTGCGATCTCCTGGGCCCCGGTCCAGCGTGCTTTCGGGAAGCGGGCGAGGATCTGGCGATAGGCCGCTTCAAGCTGCATGTTGGCCACACGCTGGCCGAGGCACACATGCGGGCCGATGCCGAAGGCGAGATGATCCTTCGCATTTGGGCGCGTGACATCGAACCGGTCGGGGTCGGGGAATTTGGCCGGGTCGCGATTGGCGGCGCCGTAATACATCAACACCTTTTCGCCTGCGCCGATCATCTGCCCGCCGACTTCGGTGTCCTCAAGACAGGTGCGGCGCATATACATGACCGGGCTGACCATCCGGATCGCCTCATGCACCATGTTGGAGATGAGGTCGCGATTGGTGAGGAGTTTCTCACGCTCGCCGGGAAATTCGCTCAGCAGCCGCATTGCGCCGGATATCGAATTGCGGGTGGTGTCGTTGCCGGCAAACACGATCAGCAGCCAGGAGCCGTCGAGATATTCGTCGCTCAGCAGTTCGCCATCCACCTTCGCATTGGCGATGGCCGACAGCAGGTCGTCTTGCGGATTGGCGCGCCGCTCCTTCAGGATGGCCTGGCCATAATCGAACATGGCCTGCACCTCGCTGAGGAAGCGGGCGATTTCATCGGGGTCTATCTGCCCGAGTTCCTCGCGCTGGAGCGTGTAGCCCGCGGTCTCGAGAAAGTGCATCCATCCGATGAATTTCGGCCTGTCCGCCTCGGGCACGCCCAGCATCTCGCACAGCGTGAACAGCGGCAATTCGGCGGAAAAATTCTCCACCAGATCAACAACCGGGCCACAATCTTCCAGCCGGTCGAGCAATTGCGTGACCTTTGCGTCCACCTTCTTTCTCAACTCCGCAATATAGCGGGGCGTGAAAAACGGCATATGCTCGCGCCGCAGCGGCATGTGCCAAGGCTGGTCGAGATTGATCATCGCGTCCAGTGTGGCGCGGTGGAGCAGGGGATGGCGGCGATCGGGCGGGGCATAGGCCATCAGGATGCCGCCAGCTTGCGAGGAAAAATGCGTGGTGTCGAGATCGACCGCGCGGACATCATCATAACGCGTCAATGCCCAGAATCCGGACCCGTATTGCTGGGGAAACCACATGACCGGGGCATGCTGGCGCATCTCGGCAAAACCGCCAAAGGGCTGGCCCCTGGTGAATTCGATGGAGTCTTCCAGGTCCACAGGCGGAGCGATCGGCCACTGGCGTGGATGTTTCGGTTCGGTGGGTGCGCTCTCATCAAGCGCGGTTTCACTGACAAGCGGCAGGCTCAT
>CAYXQV010000074.1:0-10934 GCA_964467505.1 uncultured Hyphomonadaceae bacterium
CGGACCCACCCTGCGCACTCGATTCCACCCAGTGTTTCAAGGCCCGGATCCGCTCGCGGCCACTGGGCTCACCAGCCTCGCAGGCGTCACCGAAATATGACAGTGCAACGGCAATGTCGCTGCCATGGTTTCCACCAAGACACCTGGAGCCATCGGTTATGGGATCATAGGCCTCTCCCAGCGCGATGAAGGCCGGCCCGTAGGAAAATGACTGCGCCGCTTCCATGGCAAGCGTCGCCGCAAGGGCGCAGTTGCCCGAAGCCGCCGTGTTGCGCGCCTCGATCAGGACCGCCTCGCCATCGCGGACATAAGGCTCGTTCCGGGAATTCGGGCCGAGCAGGAACCACCAGGCCGCAAGCAAACCGCTCAGCGCAACGAAGAGCGACGCTGACAAGACCGGCACGAGCCAGGCCGGACGGCCCCGCCTGATTGGTTCACCCTCATCATTGCCCCCCCCTGCTTCATCGATGGAACCCTCACCCGGTTTTTCGGGCGCAGGCGGCGAAGGTGGCGGCGGCGGCGGTGGTGGTGGCGATGGAGGCGGAGGTGGTGGAGGCGGAGGAGGTGGTGGTGGTGGCGGAGGAGGTGGTGGTGAGGGAATATACTCGTCATCGAACAACCAGGACCCCCGCCCGGCGAGCCGTATGTCAGGCAGTTTGACTTCGATCACATCATACTCGTCCATCAGGTCGCAATAGGCCGCGTCGAGATCGAGAATGAGGTCATCGCCTTGAATGGCACCTGTCAGGAACAGCGGCTCTTCAGGCGGACTCGACTGCCATCCGGAAGCATGCAGCCAGCGGTCGCGCGGATGATTCCGCTCGATCTGCACGCTGAACTGGCCGGCCTTGCCAGCCATGGCCGCCGCGCCTGACAGGCGCAGTCTTGCATGGCCTGCCTCGGCCGGATGGACCGTGAGAGGAAGGACCGTCATGACAGCGCTATCGCCTCCAGACGGTTGATGATTGCGCCGAGTTTCCGGTTCTCCTCCGGATCGATCAGGCTGCCGCGACCGTCACGCGCATTGAGCTCTGTCGCCGACCAGAGACCTTTCAGCCAGCCGATCGCATATTCCTGCCGCGACTCCTCGATTTCCTCCGGCGTTTCGGGCAGGCGTGGATATGGCGGGGCCTCTGTCGCCAGCGCGGGGCGCTCATCTTCCTCGGTCATCGTGTCAATGACGGTGTTGATGATCTCCGACGTCCCCATGCCGATCCTGTAGGCGATCTGCTGGGGCAGTTTCGCGGTGGCTTCGGCCGTCCCGGCGAACGCATCGATCCGGCGCTCAAGACCGGCGCGCTCGCCAAGACCGAGCACTTCGCGAACCAGCCCGGACATGGACTCGGTGTCGAGCGAGAAGGCCGCAGAAAGCTGGCGGTCCATGGCCAGTGCTGCAAGCTGGTCACGCCAGTCGGAAACCGCCACACGCCCGAAGCCGGGTCGCGCAGCAGGGGCTGGCGCATCGCCGGACTTCGTCCCGAATATCCGGTCGAGAACACGATTGCCTGCATCGCTCTGGCTTGTGTCGGCCTCATCCGTCTTTGACTGCACATAACGCAGGTAGCTGGTGCGCAGATGACTGCTGTCAGCCTGCAGACGCTCGATCAGGGGACCGACCCGGTCGAGCCGGTTGCCGAGCTGTCCGATCACGCCCCTGATCGTATCCTGGCGCTCATCGACCTGTTTCTGGATATCATCGCTTTCGAAATATGGCGAGATCAGTGACCTGGCTTCATCGCGCAACCGCAACAGCTTGGGAGCAATCTGGCGGTATTTGAGATCGGGGTCGCAGACCGGCTCAAGCGCCCTGGCCATCAATGTGGCACCACCATCATTGAGTGTCAGCGCCGCATCCAGCGAACCTTCAGGATCGGCAAAATGTCTTTGCACCTTGGCATTGGCCAGGAAGTCCGCCGTGAACTGTTCGCGCACGATGTTGAAGCCTTCAGCATAACCGGTTTCCCTCTCCACGCCATCGACCGTGTCATAACGCGCAATATGAGTCGCCTGATATTCGGGGTTGCGGTAGAGATAGACGTTGCGGAAGGGCTTTCCCGGCGTCCATTCCTCAATCCAGCCCGGAAAATTGCCGAAATTCTCGTCAAGCCGATTGTCGATCACCTTTGTAAAATCCTGCATCCCACCCTTCTTGTTGAACAGGAGGTCAGCCTGGGCGGCGATGAAAAAGAGGGATGTCACCTGTTCAGCGCGTCTTTGCGGTGTCTCGCCATGGGTCTTGTCGATCCAGCCTTTGACCATTTTCGGCAGGTCCGGCACCTCGTTCTGCGTATGCGACATCATCAGCAGGAGCGTGTTGGCTTCGAGTTCATCGACATAGCTGTCGAACAGGACCGCAACCTTGCCCCTGAGATAGCATGACGAGCGGGTATTGGTCTCGGCGCGCTCACGCAGTTCTGTAAAGGACGTGTTCTTGCCACGCGAGCGTGCGCCGGGAAAATCGAGAATATCGGCATGCTCGAGGAAGGGCCAGGGCAGGTGCTCCAGTGTCAGGCGCAACTCGCGGGTCAGCGCTGTCACAAGCGGCTGGGACAAGGACACTTCGCGCCCGGTTGTCCCGCTGCGGATCGTGATTGCCGACAGGCTTCGCAGGGCCTCGCCTGAAAGGGTCTCGGCATGCTCACGGTCAAGTCCATAGAGCGTCCCGACATGGATCACCCCATGCTCGCGGTCGAGAACCGCCGAGCCTGGCGCATATGCCCAGGTCGGATGGCCAAGCTGGTCGAGGCCGGCCTTGAGTTCGAGATAGAGGTCACTGAATTCGCGGATCTCACCCCATAGTGGCGCAAGAAATTCCGCCCTTTGCGCCGGCTGGAGCGCTGGCAGGTGAACCTCGCATGCCGCCCAGTAACGCTCGCACGCTTCGCGTTCGGCCGGGTCTGAGGGGACATCCGGATTTGGCTGCGCCTTTGCCAGCGGATGGTAGGGCAGTTCGGTTTCCACATATTCGCGAATATCAGTCACGTCTTCAGGCTCAAGGCCAGCAAGCTGCGGTGAACCGGAAAGCGACGACATGCTGTCTGCAAGAGCGACCAGGTTCTCCGGCGAGGAACTGCGCCCCTCTTCCCAGGCAAGCTTGAGATCATGTGTATGGGTGTTGGCCAGGATCTTGATGATGTCGGCTTCGCGCAGCATCCTCAGCGCCACGGGGAAGGCTTTTGTCGCCCCCTCATGCGGGCGCACGGAAAAGCGCGTCACCAGGCCGGTCGTTTCCTTGCCGCCTTCCGGATTGATCTGGGTCTTGTAGTTCAGCGCCTCGCTCTCGCCCGGCGGCCCGATCAGCACCTTTGTCGGTCGCTCGTCAGGAGATGTCATCGCACCGGTCATCACCGACTTGCCGACCTGGCTGACGCCATAGACAGCCACCGACATTGGCCGCCCTGCCGCGCCTGCAAGCTTGCGGGCGCGAACCGAGATCTTGCGCAATTCCCGTGACAGGGCCGGCGCCTTCTCACCGGTCAGCTGCGGATGGCGGTCAAACCAGGCAAGCGCCTCGCGTGCCGCGCCGCGCAACTCTTCGCAGGCCCTTGCCAGTTCCTGATCCTTTTCACGAAGCATGTCAGCCCCCTCCTATTCCAGCGCGAAGGTCGAGTATCCCACTGTCGAGCCAGTAGCTTGCCCCGGCACCGCCTTCGGTTCGCAGGGTCTGCAGGCGCACACCGACCTGCTGGAGAGCGGAATCGCCATTGGCATCCTCCGCCTCGGCAAGCCGGTAGTCTTCCATGGCCTGGTTCAGATGGTCGAGATCCTCGTCATTGCGTGGATCCCTGCGTTCGAAAGTCAGCTTGTAGGGTGGGCGCAGTTTCTCGCCCGCGCCCGTTTCCTTGAAATACACATAGAGCAATGGAGATGCCGGCCAGCGGCCAAGCGGGAGCTGGCGGAAGCCGATGAAGAAAGGCGAATCCATATCCACGGTGAACTCGCTCCGGTTCATGACCTCATCGGGAGAAAGGTCCTCAAGACAGACATCACCTTCGCGGATCAGGTCATCATTGCCCATCGGACCAATGAAGCGCGCGGTCGACCACATGCGCAGTTCGGAGGCTCGCAGGAAGAAGCCCTCCACGCTGCCCTCACAGATCTTGCAGAGCATCGCGCCGACAACCACCGTCGTCTTGGGATCGGAAATACGTCCGCGCACGTCCCGGAAGGGATACCATTGCCCGATTTCATAATCGTGCAGCGACACGATCCGGTGCGGCGCCACCGGTGCCTGGGCTGAAACAAGGTCACGCACGACCGGCAGCCGCGACGGTCGCCCCGTCAGGATCAGCGCATCGCATTCATAGCTGCGCACAAGATCGCACAAATGGTCGAGCGTGCTTTTCAGTGTCGCAGAGACGACCCGGCGCAGGACGCGCGGATCAAATGGCACCGGAATGGCGAACAGGTCGAGATCGCCCGCACCCCGGTTGACCGCTTCGGACTTCACGAAGCCCATGATATCCGCGCCGACATCGATATCGGACGGCAGGAGCTGCGCCAGCGGGATGTCAACGCGCTCGCCGGGCCGCGCAAGATCGACGGACTCGAAACGCTCAAGCAGGCCCGTGGCCGCCGGCGCCAGGATCTGGCTGACGAAAAGTGCGCGCTTGTTGCGCTGGGCCGCCGAAAAATCCTCCCGTTCGCTGCCGAAAAGCGACGGCATGATCTCATGAGCGGCAGAGGCACCCGCAGCCAGCAGCGCCTCGCTTATCGCTGGCACAATACACTCCTCGCTGACCGCCTTCACGACATCGTCACCAGCCTGGCGAAAGCCTTCGCGCAACAACTGGCGCGGATGGATTGTCGCGCGCCCCTCGCTTTCATGCTGGATGATGACGAGGTCTGTCGTGCCGCCGCCAATGTCGATACTGGCAACACGGATCGCAGGCGCACCGGTTTCGGTCCTGCGCCGCCCGACAAGACTGAACCAGTCCGACGGGCTGCCTCCATACCGCTCAAGAACCTCGTTATAGAGATAGACAGCATGCGTGCAGCTCGCCTCATCCCAGTCGAGCTTGATCTCCGGCTGCAGGAAAAGCGCGTCCTCGGCAGCGACCGCGCCATCCTTCAAATCGCGTTTCGCAACCGGCCAGCCCATCGCTTTCCAGACCAGGTCCACCGCATATTTGGCCTGCTCCTTCATGATCCGCTGTTCGGCAACCGGCGTGGCCGAAGGCAGTGTCAGCGCGATGGTTCTCAGGCGGCGTGGAATGCGGGCATATTCGTTCTGCCCCCGCGCGGAGACTGAATTGATCTGTGCCACCACATGCAGCAGCAGTTCCGCCACCAGGAACATGAAGATCGAGGCGCGCGAATAGCGTGGATACATGCCCACCAGCGCACCTTTCCCCCTGGCCGCCGTCACCGGCTCTCCGCTCTCGGTCAGATGCTTGGTGAACTCGCTCTTGATCGGCGGGGTCGGCTCACCGGCAGGGCGCGGTGCGCTCGGATTGTTGGCCCATGGCTGGGCGCGCGCATCGCGGTCCCACAAGTAGCGTTTCGGGCTCGACATGCCTGTCACGCCCTCTGTCCCGTCCGATTTCACAGCCAGGCGCGCGGCTTCCGGACCAATCCGGACCGGGCTTGGCCAGAAAAAGGCGGGTCTGTTGGTGCGCTGACGGCCCGGTGCGAGATTGGTATAGCCAAATCGTGCCGGGAAAAACTCGATCCAGCTCTGGATCGGATCACTGTAGACCTGCTCAAGGCGGCTGAGGTCACGAACTTCGAGGCGCTGGGGTTTGGTGATGTCTGCCCGCCCGCGAACCGGGATTTCCTCGACCAGCATGCCACAGGTGCGACTGTTGCCGATATCGATCATGATATCAACCTCGACCGGATCGGGCTGTGGCGGCGTGATCGTATCGACAAATTGCAACTGAGGCGGGCGGCACATCTCGGCAAGGCCGAGCAGCACCATGTGATAGGCCGCCCAGTATTCGCCGCGCTTTTCGAATTGTTCGCGATTGTGCAGATCAAGACTGGTGATCGTGCGTCCGCGTTTCAGCGAAAGCCGCTCGGCGAATGCCGCCCGCAGCCATGAACGCACCCAGTTCGACGCAAGGAAACCGCGATTGAGGAGAGGGTCGCAGACAAGCGAGAAGACCGATGTCTTGACGTCCTCATGGTCAGGCGCAGCATATGGCGTATCGTCATTGCGCGGTTTCAGCTTCGTATCGAAAGCCATGACGACCCGGTGCGTGTTGCCAACCGCGTCACGCTCGGACAACTCGGATATGTAAACACGTGCCCAGTTCGATGGCCCGTCGGCAAAGGCCTCGCTCTGCCCCGGCCCTGGATCTCCACGCCGCAGATAGGGCATTGGCAGCATGACGCCGCAATATTGCTCGATCGCCTTGGCGGCATCGACCTTGTAGACCTCGTCGGGCTCGTCAATGAAGGCCGTCTCCTCGCCACGCGCAGCAAGTGCGACCCAGTCGCCATCCTCGTTTTCCTCGACAACACGAAGATGGAAAAGCCCGAACCCGTCCTCATCGGTCTGGCGCGGCAGGTCGATCGGGCAGAAGAAGCGCGCGATCTTCGATGCCCGCAACTTTTCGATATCAAAACCGAAGTCCAGGAACTGGATGCCCGTATTCGGGATCAGGCTCTCGATTTCCCGGAAAGGAACGAGTGGCTTCAGCATGTTCCGGCCCTCCTTGACCTGCAAATTTGTCGGCAGCACCTGGTCATCATGGCAGCCTGATCACGTGAACGTCGTCAGACATTTCGTCCTGGACCCGCCCGGTAAACACTTGGCGCTCGCCATTCATCGTGATCTCCACGCGATAGGATGTGCTGCCATTGGCAGGGAAGATCCCTGTCCTCTGTTCGTAATTATGCACTCGGACCCGCAAGGGACCGCCTGATGGCAACTGGGAAAAATAGACATTCTCGACCGGCCTCTGCGTCAATGACATGATCGTGTCATTGCGGTCGATGTCCAGCACGCCGCCACAAGCCCTCTTGTTGCGGAACCAGACCTGCCCATTCGGGCAGTGCACATGCAGGTCGAGATCGGTGGTCCCGTTCCAGGTCAGCGTGATCGTCAGCTCACCCATCTGCCCGCCAGCCTCGGCGCGCCGGCGATCGGCTTCCGACTGCTCAGGCTCCGGCGGTGGAGGTGGCGGAGGCGGAGGCGGAGGCGGAGGAGGCGGTGGTGGCGGCGGTGGCGGAGATGGTGGGGGCGGCGCCGGCGCCGGGCAAAGCGCTGACATCGCAAGCGCGTCTTCAAGTGCGGCAACCTCCGCAAGAAGGGCATCGGTTTCCCCGTCCCGACTGGCTTCAATACGCTGCGCAGTGGGACAGTATCCCAGTCCCGTCAGGCGGAAGATGCCGCACGGTGCCAGCAGGATGAGAAACAGCAGCGCCAGCAGCACTGCAAAGACCAGCCATGCCAGCCACGACCAGACATCGCGATACACAACCAGTTCGCGATGCACGCGAACAGGCACCGGTTCTCGCAGCGGTGGCGGCGCGGGCGGCGGCGGCGGCGGCGAGGGCGAGCGACGCGGCAGCCGGGTCTCGACCTCGCGGACAAAATCCTCCAGAGGGTCGAGCGTCGGGTTTGGCGTGTCCGGCATCGCGCCCCAGTTGACCAGAACCGGTTGCGTGCCGAGCGCAAACAGTGGCAATTCGCTATCGTCCTGGCTGGCAAATGAAAGCGCCGAGCGGATGATGCTGCCAATCGCCTGCTCGGCTTTCGATCTGGAGGCTGCCAGCTCATCGGCGTGCGCTTCAATCTCGCCATGGAGCTTCCTGAAACGGGCAACAAGTGCGTCGCGATCGGCCTGCGAAAGCTGCTCGAAGGCAACCGGCTCACCATCGCCTGCGCCAAACCATTCCACCATTCCGCCATCGAGGATGACAGGTTCGGAGAAGATGTTCGCATGCGCATCGCCGAGCTTGGCGCGCAGGTGTGCGTCGATCTGATACCAGGCATCCTGTGCGGTGCGGTTGTCCGCTCCGGTCCGCCTGAGACCCTTCAGGTGCGTCTTTCGCAGGAAATTGCGGTCCATGACGTCCTCCTCAGGGTGCAGGCTGTTGCGAGAAGTGCGTTTCCGGATCGCAGTCCGCGTCCGCGATCGCATTGTCGAGCCCGTTTGCCGAAAGCCAGGCGCCAAGTGCCGTGGCGCTCAGCGCATGGTCATACCGACCGCCGGTTTCCTGCTCCTGGACGACGAAAGTGTTCACGCCGACAACACGACCGCAACGGTCAACCAGAGGGCCACCACTATTGCCCGGCGTGATCTGTGCTGAATGCACGATCAGGTCACCCTGGCTCATGGCCTGAAGCGCAATCACGTCGCCAGGCCATTTCGTCATCGAGGGCACCCGCCCCGATTCGCCGCGTCTCAGTGCTTCGAACTCGGTATCGCTTCGGAGCAGCACCCCGGGGAACCCGGCGGCGACCACGCGTGTCAGCGACGCGGGTGTGCTTGCCAGCGACAACACCGACACGTCGGGGTTTGGCTGCGCCAGCCTCAGCACGGCGAAATCGGGTTCGCGCGGCCTCGGCTCACCCGTGGTGGCAATGATTTCCGCTTCCATAGGCGTGCCGAGCGCACGATTGACGACCCAGAGCCGGTCACCGACCTGACTGTCCGCGACATGACCATTGGTGACGACAAGCTGGTTGCTGATGAAAAATCCCGAACCACTTGAGCCACGGTCGAGGACGAGCACGACCGAATCCTCAAGAAGATTTTGCAGGTCCTGCCGGGCCGGGCGCTCGCCGCCCTCGCCTGCCTCTCCGGGTGTGGCGCCCTCAGCAGGCGGCTGGGACCCGCCCTCTGCGGCATCGCCCGGGCGACCAGCGCCGGGCGCGCGAAGTGCCGGCAACATTGCGCGGTCAAGCATTTCCCTTGTCGCCCCGCCAGCCTCAGCCGCCTCGGGGTCGCGGAAGACATATTCCCCATCCGCAATGCAAACGCCGGCCTGCAGCAGGCCGCGCAACTCCTCGGCACGCATCTCCAGCGAAGCCCTTGCCTCTTCAAAGGTGCCAGGCTCGATCGGCGTGGTCTGCACCTCGCGGTCGCGCGGATAAAGCAGGACGCTCGGGATCAGGAGCAGGAGGATAACCAGCGCCAGCACGCCGCTCGCTATCGCAGGGCCGAGCCATGGGCGATAGCGCACGAAGCGGAGATTGTCCGGCGCCATGCCAGTCGGTCGACTTCCATTGCCGGCCGGCTCTTCTCCGGGGGCCTGTGGGGGCTGTGTGTCCGTCATCTTTCCTCTCCGGTCCTATCTCTGGTTGACGCCTGGCTGCGGGCAGCCATCCGGCACGGCTTCCCCCGAAGCCTGGCGCAGCGCGCGGGCAAGCCGCCCCGCATCGCGGGCATCGTAGACATTTCCACCTGTGGCCTCGGCGATGCACAGCCCGACATAGGGATAACCGCCCACCGTGATCACATTGATCACCGCATGGGGCCGCCTGGCCTTGAGTCTGCGCGCAGCCTCACAGGCATTTCCGGCCCCGCAATTGTCGCCGCCATCGGAAATCAGGACGATATTGACCGGGTCATCGGCGCTCAGCCCCCCGTCGATACGTTCCGCCATGGCGTCGATCGTAGCGGTCAGCGGGGTTCTCGCATCCGGGCTCAGGCCCCTGATCGCGTCAATCAGGCGACCGCGATCGCCCTCCTCGAACCGGCCGAGATCGGGCGCGGGGGCGTCACATGTGCCAAGCGTCGCGGCTGAAATCACCGTCCCGGCGCGCGCCGTCCCGACAAAGCCCTCAAGCGCCCGCTGTGCGAGATCGAACCGGCGCGCCGGCGACTGGCAGTTGGTCGCGGTCTCGATCCCCTCGGCCTGCCTGATCAGCCGGGTGGCCTCCTCGCCATTTCCGGCATTCGCCGCCCTGTAGGCATTGTCGTAAAGCTCGCGCAGTTTCTGCTCGTCGGACGCTGAAAACGACGCGCAGCGCTGCATGCTGGCGGACGCATCGATGACAATCGCGACTTTGGTCGGATTGGGTTGCGGACAGTTGAGGTCGCCGATCGTTCCGGACTGGCAGGCAGGCGCCAGCGCCAGTTGCTGCTCCATTTGCGAGACTTCGCGGCGCAGCTCGGTAATGCGCGCGCGCGAATGATCTCCCTGCGAAATGCCGTAAGTCACCTCTGCATTGCAGTAACCCGCCGACAGAGCCGGAAAAAGACCCGCAAGGCTGCACGCACGCAGGCTGAGCCAGCCAAGGCCCAGCACCAGAACGCCCAGCACAACCCAGGCTGCGATCGCCAGCAACCTGGCGCCCGGTCCAGGGTCTGGCACTTCGATACGTCTGCGTTCAACCATTTGCGCTCCCCTCCTCGTCTCGCGCAACTCTCAGCTCGATCAGCGACACTGCCCAATCGCGAGGCATCAGGCGATGCGGATCAGGATTTCCATCACGGCTGGCAGGACGACCAATGTGCCGCGCTGCGCAGTCACCAGTCTTGCCGCCGAAACCGGGCCGGCACAAATATTTATAACTGACAATCTCGACGGCCTGCCGCGGCGCCTCCACTGCGATCAGCGCAAGCTGTGTGACGCGAAAGGGCTGGTCAGGATCGAACTGGTAGCCGCCGCGCAGGCGTTGGCCGGGATGCAGGCGCGCGCCATGCAGCGTCGATTGCATCGGCAGCGGCGTCACCTGACCGGTGGGTTCAATGATGACAATCGAAGCATCCACCGGTTTGTCGCGACCATCTGGTGGCCGGCCATTGGCAGGTCCGCCCGCCGCCAGCAGAAACACAATTGCCAGAAAATACGCCAACGGTTTCATGCAGGCAGCCCCCAAATTTCTGTCTAATCACTTTGGGGGCGCTGGCAAGCCGGGCGCAAATAACATTTTTATCCGGGCGCCGGTGGCGATGTTCTTGCCAATCAGCGAGCCGCGAAGCGCTGTCGGCGATGGTTGCGCTTTCAGTGGCAGCAGGCGCGCGCGGCCCAGCCTT
>CAYXQV010000075.1:0-10842 GCA_964467505.1 uncultured Hyphomonadaceae bacterium
GGCTGCCATCGCTGACGCTGATCGCGATGCTGTCGCCATTGTCGTCATCGGCGGCTGGGGTGTAGGTCAGCGTCGCCAGCGCCGCGTTGATGTCCGCCACCGAGCCGCTGAAGGTCATCGTATTGGCCGCGCTGCCGTTGCCGACGCTGAAACTCAACCCCGTCACCGTGCCCAGCGCCAGCAGGCCCTCGGCGCTCAGCGTAAGCGTCAGCGTGTCTCCATCTGCATCCGCCACGGAAAACCCCGTGACGAGGAAGGCACCAGCGTCTTCGTCCAGCGTGATGTCTGTTGGGGCGGTGATCACAGGGGCGGCCATGTCAGACTCCTTGAAACGATGAAAGCGTTGCGCACCGGCGGGGGCGGGTCAGTATTTCTTGTTGTGGGGTGGATTGGCGAGGGCCTGGCGCGGCGAAGGGAGCGCTGCAGCAGAGGCTAGCACCCGCATCGCCCAACAGGCTGGCGGCTGGATCTTTTATAGCGGAAATGACAGTGTCCGGAAAACGTCCGTCAGGACCTCTTCCGTCGACAAGATCGTCCCGGTTCGCCAGGAAAATCCCGTATTGATATCCGAACCCCAACCTGATATCCCCCACCACGCGAATTTCAAATTATTCATCTTTTAATAGCAAATAATCAGCGACTTGTAAACGCTAGGCAGACCCATGAACACGAATTCCGAAGACGGTTTATTCCCATCTCCAACCCCTGCGCCGGGCGGAGGCGACGAGCCGTTCGCGCTGACCACATCGCGCCAGTTCCTCAGCTGGCTGGATGAGGTGCAGGCCAGCCTGGCCTTCACGACCTACCAGGCCGGCAAGATCTTTTTTCTCGGCCTGAAGGAGGATGGCCGCCTCTCGGTCTTCGAGCGCACGCTGGAGCGCTGCATGGCCCTGCATGCGAGCGGGGCCGATCTCTGGGTCTCGACACTTTACCAGCTCTGGCGGTTTCGCGACGTGGCCGCCAATCAGGCCTATCAGGGCCATGACCGATTGTTCGCCCCGCGCCAGAGCTATGTCACCGGCGATGTCGATATCCATGACATCGCGCTGGACGCAGATGGCCGGGCGATCTTTGTCAATACGCTTTTCTCGTGCATCGCCCGGGTGAGCGAGACAGACAGTTTCACGCCGATCTGGCAGCCGCGCTTCATCTCAAGGCTGGCGCCGGAAGACCGGTGTCACCTCAATGGCTTTGCCGTGGAAGACGGACGCCCGAAATGGGCGAGCGCCGTGGCCGCCAGCGATGTGGCCGATGGCTGGCGCGATCAACGCCGGGGCGGCGGCATCCTCATCGACTGCGAGAGCGGCGAGATTGCCGCCCATGGCCTGTCCATGCCGCACAGCCCGCGCCTGCACCACGGGCAGGTCTGGCTGCTCAATGCCGGGACCGGCGAGCTTGGGACCGTGGACACTGCCAGCGGGCGTTTCGAGCCCGTGGCCTTCTGCCCCGGCTTTGTGCGCGGCTTGTCGTTTATCGGTGACTATGCGCTGGTGACGACATCCCTGCCGCGCGAGAACCGGACCTTTGCCGGGCTTGAACTCGATGAGCGCCTCGGTGCGGCCGGCGCAACGCCGCGCTGTGCCCTGCATGTGATCGATACGCGAACCGGTGATATGCCCCACTGGATCCGCATCGAAGGCCTTGTCACCGAGCTCTTCGACGTGGCTGTCCTGCCCGGCGTGCGCCGGCCCGCCGCCATCGGGTTCCGGAATGACGAAATCCGGCGTGTGCTTTCCGTAGGATGACAACGGCCGCCGGACGCGCGCGATCTTCGAAATGGGTGGTGTCATGTGTGGAAGTCCCCCTGGTCGCGCTGGGGCGCGCGTGGTGGCCTGGCTGGTTCCTATTGCTTTGCTGGCGGCACTCGCCACAGCGGTGGTGACGATCCCAGAAATGCGACGCCTGATTGAAGGCCTGGTAGCCTCTATCCGTTAAACGCTCTCAGGCCAGGCAAGAGACCATCGTCCCCAAGAACGGTCCCGTGTCTATTGTCGGGTGCCCGTTATGAGGGGATCACAAATGCCCCGATCAGCCACAAATCTGATGACTGCTTTTGCGCCCTTTGCTGACAGCGGCAGCATTCATTTTCCGCGTTTCTCGCGATCTCTGCGATCGGCTGTCTGCACTGCCGACTGTAGCCCCAGAAGGATGTTCAGCACCAATCTCGTCGGCGCAACTGTCCCCTGGAGGCCGCCGGCTCGCGAGAGGGCAAGGCCTTCGACGATGGCGATCACTGTGCCGCTATACAAGTCGATGTCCATCGCAGGCCGGGCACCTCCGATGCGGAACACTTCCGCCACGACCGCCTTCAAGGCCAGCCTGTGACGGTCGATGGTGTTTGCAAAGCCCTCGGCGATTTGTGAATTGCGACGCGATTCCAGCTGCAATTCCACCCCTAGAATCGACAGGTCGAGGCCGATATTGGTGCCTGGCCGGTCGAGTTCATCAAGCAATTGGTTCAATAAGGGTTCAAGGCGGTCGGGCGCGGCGCGCGCGTCCGCCAGCAAGGCCTCCAGAATTTCGATCTGGCGCATCAGGCCGCTCGACATGAGTTCGAGGAACAGGTCCTCCTTGCTGGCGAAATGCGCGTAGACCGCACCCTTCGTATAGCCCGCCTCGGCTGCAATCTGATCAAGCGATGCGCTGGAATAGCCTTCGGCCGCAAAGACCTGCCGGGCTGCGGAAAGCAGCGCTTCACGCGTTCGCGCCTTGCTCTCGTGCCGGGTCAGGCGCCGCCGCGATGTTTGATCGATTTCATTCATACCGCTGTCTAACACAACTTACTTGACATACCAGATGGTATTCAGATACCGAAGGGTATGTTGCTCGCGTGAGATGGGCAAGAGGGAGGAAACATTTTGGAGCAGACCTGCATCCTCTGGGGTGGCCCCTTCTCACTCTATGCAGGCAAGGTTCGGTCCTGCCTGATCAGGAAGGGCGTTGCGTATCGCGAGCTTTATCCCAGCCATCCAAGGTACCAGCACAAAGTTCTTCCCGAAGTCGGATTGCGAGTGATCCCTGTGCTCGAATGGACCGATGGCAGGCTCATCCAGGATACGAGCGACATCATTGCCTTCCTGGAAACCGTGCATCCTGAGCCCTGCTTTGAGCCGGCGGGCGCGGTCCAGAAACTGGTGGCCCTGCTCGTCTGCGCCTGGGCCTCCGCACGGGCTGGCTTTGATCGCCTAATGGCCCGCACCGGCGGGGCGCAGGCCATGCAGCTGCAACTCAAACGGCCGATGCGCCGGGATCGCCATCGCCTGACCCTCGCATGAACCCCAGGAAACAGGATCGCCCATCATGAAAAAGCGCTGGATCGTTGCAGGCTTGCTGCTCACGCTCGTCGCCGTGCCTGTGATCGCTGTGCAAACAGCACCAATACACGTCGCCACTTGGATCGACCGGGTCAAGAACCCGGTGCATGCGAACCAACCCGTGGCCTGGGCGCAGGGGCCTGAAACCGCTCCGAACGAGTCCCGCCCACCGAATATCATCCTGATCGTTGCCGACGATCTCGGGATCAACGACCTCACCTCGACGGGCCGCGGCGTTGCGAGCGGTGCTGTACCGACACCACACATCGATTCGCTCGCCCGGGACGGCGTCAGCTTCCTCAATGGCTATGCCGGGAATGCAACCTGTTCCCCCTCGCGGGCAGCCATGATGACCGGCCGCTACCCGATGCGCTTCGGTTTCGAGTTTACGGCGGTGCCAAAGCAGTTCGCCCAGAACATTGCCCGTTCAGGCGCCGGGCGACCTCATCCGACGATCTATCATGGTGAGCGAGAGGGCGACATGCCGTCGCTGGCCATGATGGGCGTGCCCGGCAACGAGACAATGATTTCCGAATTGTTGCGCGACCACGGCTATCACACGATGCATATCGGCAAGTGGCACATCGGCGAAGCAAGCGATCTGCGTCCCGAAGCCCAGGGCTTCTCGGAAAGCCTCGGCTTCATGAGCGGAGCGGCGATGTTCGGCCCGAAGTCAGGCCCGGACGTCATCGGTGCCCGCCTCGACTATGACCCGATCGACCGGTTCCTCTGGATCTATGGTTCCGACGCTGTCCAGTGGAATGGCGGGCTGCGTTTTCGTGTCGACGACTATATGACGGACTATTTTTCGCGAGAGGCCGTGAGCGCCATCGCGGCGAACAGGAACCGGCCCTTCTTCATGTACCTCGCCTACAACGCACCGCATACACCGTTGCAGGCCGCGCGCGAGGACTATGACGCCCTTCCGCAGATCGAAGATCATACGCAGCGGGTTTACGGCGCAATGATCCGCTCACTCGATCGCGGCGTGGGAGAGGTGCTGGACGCGCTGAAGCAGAACGGGATCGACGACAACACCATCGTCATCTTCACAAGCGACAATGGTGGGGCCTGGTATACCGGCCTGACCGACATCAACGCCCCCTACCGTGGCTGGAAGGCGACCTTCTTCGAGGGCGGCATCCGGGTGCCCTATTTCATTCGATGGCCCGACGGGATCGAAGCCGGCCTGCAATCTTCGCTGCCGGCACATCATCTCGACCTGTTTCCGACTATTGCCGCGGCAGCTGGCATTCCTGCTGACATTTTTGCTGCCGGCGATGGGCGCAATCTCCTGGCCGCACTTGAAGCGCCCGAACCTGAAAGCGACGAAAGTCCTTTTTTCTGGAAGTCCGGCGGCTACCGGGCGGTGCGTCATGGCGGCTGGAAACTGCAGGTTGCCGACAATCCGTCGAAAACCTGGTTATTTGATCTCACGACCGACCCGACCGAGCAGACCAATGTCGCCGAGGCCCATCCTGAAATTGTGAGCGAGCTTCGCCAACTCCTCGACGGCTTTGAAAGCGAATTGCCGGAACCGCTCTGGCCAGCCCTGCTTGAAGACGCCATCCGCATCGATGTTCCACTCAATGCTCCGTGGAGGGAGGATCAGGAATTCGTCTACTGGTCAAACTGAACACACATCAAAATTTAACGGGAGGAAGAAATGAAAACGAAAACAATGCTGCTGAGCAGCGCCTGCTTGTCACTCGCCTTTGCGTCCGCCCATGCGCAGGACATCGAAGTCGCCCCGGAGGAAGGTGCCCGAAAACTGGCGACCGTCACCGTCACCGCTCAGAAGCGCGAGGAAAACCTCAACGACGTGCCGCTCTCGATCGTTGCCTTTTCGGGCGACGCTCTCGAAGAGTCCGGGGTTTCCGAAGCTCTGGAACTCGCTCGGCTCGTGCCGAATTTCTCGGCTCAGCGCGCCGCTGCCGTGTCAAACACGCGTTTCAACATCCGCGGAATCGGCGCGGCCGGAAACACGGCCGTCGACCCGAGTGTGGCCATCTTCCTGGACGGAGTGTATGTCGCTCGTCCATCAGCGCTCTATGCGTCATTTCTCGATATCGCCAGCGTTGAAGTCGTGCGTGGGCCGCAGGGGACGCTGTTTGGCCGCAATACAACCGCAGGCGGCCTGATCCTGCGTTCGAATGACCCCGCCGGCGAGTTCGGGGGAGCAATCACAGCAGACGCGGGCAGCTTTGGAAGCGCCAAACTGCAGGGTATGCTGAATGTACCGCTTTCGGACAGAGCCCGGTTCCGGATCGCACTTCAAGGTTCGCAGCTGGATGGATACGGCGAGAACCTGACGACGGGAAAGTCGTTCGGGGAGCAGGAATCGCTTGCCGGCCGCGCAAGCCTTTCGCTGGACCTGACGGATGCGATCAGTTGGACGGTAAAGGCCGACTATTCTCATATCACCGGAGATGGCCAGATTGCCAATGAGGCGCTCGGGTCGAGTTTGTCGCCGACCGCCCTCGCCAACCTGACCTTTCGCCTCGGCGGCGCGGCGAATCTGCCGGATTTGAGCGACCCGACCGACTGGGATGTTCGCCAGATCACCACCGGCAATCTCAAGGACATCCAGACCGGGGTCTCAAGCGACCTGTCATGGCAACTCGATGACGGACATACTTTAAGGCTGATCAGCGGCTACCGCGACTACAGCAACAGTCAGACCGACGGAGATGTGATCTTCACCTTGGTTCCGCTGCTCAGCCGCACCAACACCCTCGACAGCGAAGCCATGTCACATGAGCTCCAGCTGGTTTCGCCAGACAGCGGCATCATGGATGGCCGGCTCAAATATGTGGTCGGTCTTTACTACTACACAGAGGACGCCGGATTTGGTGAGGTCTTCTCGATCACCCCGCTGACGTGCGACCTTGCTCCGGTTCCGGCATTGAGGAACGCCTGTCTTGCATCGCCGCTTTTGAACAGCTCCGATCTCCTGTTCGAGCAAAGCTCGGACAGCTATGCCGTGTTCGGACAAGCCGACTATGCTCTTACTGACACGCTGGCAATTCAGTTTGGCGCGCGCTTCACCCGGGACGAGCGCTCAGGCGATTATCTTCAGACATCGACGAACCCCTTTGTTGCTCTGGCGGTCCGCTCGCCCGAGGATGTGTCACTGTCCTTTGAGGACGAAAAGCCCACCTATCGGCTGGGTCTGAACTGGACCCCCGATGCCGATACTCTGGTGTTCGCCTCATTCTCAACCGGTTACAAAGCTGGCGGTTTCAACTCTGGCGGCGGCACACCTGCGCTGGGCGCTGAACGCCGGGTCTTCGACTCCGAAGAGGCCACCAATTATGAACTGGGCATCAAGCGCAGTCTTGCGGATGGCCGGGTACAGGCGAATGCGACCCTCTATCGGACGGAACTGGACAATTTTCAGGATCGCAGTTTCGATGGGGTTAGCTTTGTGACAAGCAACGCCGGCAGTCTGGTCCACCAGGGTTTTGAGGCAGACGTGTCCTGGCTGGCTACGGACAATCTGACCATCAACGCATCAGCTGCATATCTCGATTCTGAGTTCACCGACTTCAAGGGAGCTTCAGCCTTGCCGGGTTGTTCTCCTGCAAGCCCGGCCATTGACGGGTGTGGACCGGTCGGCGGAAACCGCCTCATCCAGGACCTCACCGGCGGAACAGCAAACTATGCGCCGGAATGGTCTGGCGCACTCAATGCGGTCTGGGAGCGCGATCTCAACCATGGCTGGCACCTGCGAGCGAATGGCGGGCTGAATTTCATCAGTGAACAGTTTATCGGAGGTGTCACGGACAACAATCCGCAAACACTTGAGGATGGCTACACGCTGTTCAATCTTCGCGTGTCGCTCGCCTCACCGGATGACGGATGGTTGGTCTCTCTATATGGAGAAAACCTCTCGGATGAGGGCTACTGCAACCTTCATTTCCGCCAGCCGCTCGATGCGGCCTTTGGGGTCAGGGATGCGGCGACTGGCAACACCTTCATCCGCTGCAATCCGGGCACACCTCGCACGTGGGGCGCAAGCGTTACCCGGAAATTCTGACGACTCTGGGCAGGCAACAGCTACCCGAACATGAACCCTGGAGAACCGACATGGCTGACACTCACACGCGAGACTTCCCGTTGGCTCGGGCAGACACCATCCCGCTGGACGAGATAGATGTCAGCCATGCCGAACTCTGGCGCACCGATAGTCACTGGCCCTATTTCGCGCGCCTGAGGCGGGAAGCGCCCGTCCATTACTGCCCCCAGAGCGCCTTCGGACCTTACTGGTCCGTGACGACCTGGGAGCACATCATGGCTGTGGACACCAATCACAAGGTCTTCTCATCTGAGTCCTCCCTCGGCGGGATCGCGATTGTGGACCAGCAGTCGGATGTCGAACTGCCGATGTTCATCGCAATGGATCCCCCCAAGCATGATGTTCAGCGTCTGACCGTGAGTCCGATCGTTTCTCCGCTGAACCTTGCCCGCATGGAGCCTCTGATCCGGGAGCGCGCCGGCCAGATTCTCGACCAGCTTCCGGTCGGTGAACCATTTGACTGGGTTGACCGGGTCTCGATCGAACTGACAACCCAGATGCTCGCGACGCTGTTCGACTTTCCATTCGAAGACCGCCGCAAGCTGACCCACTGGTCTGATGTGGCCACCACGATCCCCGGTCCCGGAATGCTTGTGGAGACGGTTGAAGAAAAGACCGCCGTGCTGATGGAATGCCTGGCTGCGTTCACGGCGCTCTGGAATGAGCGGGTCAACGCGCCGCCCCAGGGTGACCTCGTTTCCATGCTCGCACACGGCGAGTCCACCCGGAACATGTCGCCGATGGAATACCTTGGAAACATCGTCCTGCTGATCGTGGGCGGCAATGACACGACGCGCAACAGCATCTCCGGCAGCGTCTATGCCCTCAACACGTTTCCGCGAGAGTTTGACAAGCTGAAAGCCAATCGCGCGCTGATCCCGTCGATGGTGTCCGAAACGATCCGCTGGCAAACGCCGCTTGCGCATATGCGCCGGACGGCCCTTGAGGATACCGAACTTGGCGGCCGCCAGATCAGGAAAGGCGACAAGGTCGTGATGTGGTATGTGTCCGGCAATCGCGATGACACCGTCATCGACACGCCGGACCAATACATCATCGACCGCGAACGTGCCCGCCAGCACCTGTCATTCGGGTTTGGCATTCACAGGTGCGTCGGCAACCGGCTGGCCGAAATGCAGCTGCGTGTGATCTGGGAAGAAATCCTGAACCGCTTCGACAAGATCGAACTTGTCGAAGAACCTGAGCGCGTGGCGTCTCCCTTCGTGAAGGGCTACGCAAAAATGCTGGTCAGGCTCAGTCGGAAGCCCCCCGCTGCGCAGGAATGAGCAGCAGAGCAGGACGATCTGCATACTTCACACGCGCCTTGTCGGGATATTCAGGGCGTCGAGCGCACCCTCTAAAAGAGAGACATGAGAAACGAGATGAAACAATTTGGGAAGACAGAGACAGCCCATTTGCTCTGCATGGCACTGAACCATCCGATGAGAATCCTGAAGCGGTTGAGCAACGCGGCCAGGCAAATCATGGCGGCAACCGCCGTCATCGGCCTCACAGTAGGCTGTCAGGCCCTGGATAAGACTCCAGCAAAGGTTTCGGCAGAAACGTCGGCGCCAACGCCGGAAGCGATCGCAGAGCGGGCTTATCTCTACGGGCTCCAGCAGGCGATCTATTACGGTCAACGCTGGACATACACTCAGAACGACGCCGCAACGAATGATGTCTATTCGGGGCTGAACCGGTTCTCCTGGGTTCGAAAGCAGATCACCCCCGATTTTCCAGTTGTGACGCCGAATGCAACGACGCTGTACGGTGGAGGGTTTCTTGACCTGCGGGATGGACCGGTCGTCATCGAAGTGCCCGAGATCACCGATCGGTATTTCAGCCTTCAACTCATGGACCCGTATGGTATTTTCCGTCTTATCGTCGGTTCGCCCTTCAATGGCACCACAGCGCGCAAGTACATCCTGCTTCCACCGGGCTTTGCTGGCGAAGTGCCAGCCGGTTTTCCGACGACAGATATTGTGCAGTGGCCGTCAAGAACCGCACTGGGCATCGTCCGGATGGCGGTCGAGACTGGCTCGGAGGCTGAAATCGCGGCGATCAATGCGTATCAGGACCAAACCACGATCACGCCCCTGGCCGATTGGCTTGCAAACGGAAACAGGGGGGTTGCACCGGCAGACCGGGAGATCGTTCCGGGCGACTTCGCCATTCCAGCCGGGCTGCCTGACTACGCGGTCCAACAGGTCGACAAGCAGACCGCCGAGCAGTTTTTTACTTTGCTCAATATCATCCTGAATGATCCCTCGATGCCGGTGCTGGAGGATTCCCTGCTTGAAGCCGAAATGCTCGCTCAGCTCAGAACGATCGGTATTGGCAGCGGTCTGGCATTCGACTGGTCAGCGCTGTCTCCCGATCGGCAGGCATCTCTGGAGACCGGCTTCAAAGCGGGGTTCGACAGCGTCCGTGCGACACTGAAGGCGAACCTTATCGACATGAACGGCTGGGGACTGATACGCAATAATGGCGGGTTCGAAACCCGGTGGATGGACCGGGCCGTGTTGGCGGATGCGGGATTTGGGGGGCCAGACAAGAATATCTCGCATAGCGGCGCGTTCCTGTTCACCGATGCCGACGGCGAGCCTCTGACTGGCAGCCACAAGTACACGCTGACCTTCGACATGAGCGATCTGCCGCCGGTCACGCAGTTCTGGTCCATCCCGATCTATGACGCCAACGGCTATTTCGTCGCCAACGAGATCAACCGCTACACGGTCAACAGCTACATGCTGGCAGCGGGCGAACTGGTCGTCCGGGACGGGAAGCTTGTCATTTATATCCAGAACGAAAGGCCCGCCGATCTCGCTCAGGCGCAGAACTGGCTGCCTGCGCCTGCGGACGGGTTTCGGTTCGCCGCACGGTTTTACGGTCCTTTTGCACCCCTGACCAACGGCACCTACAATATGCCAAAGGTGGTCAGGGTCGATGAGGACAGTCGCAAGGATAATTGACGCGGTTTGCTTGTCTCGTTTGCGTCGGTGTGACTTACCGCTCTGCGGTTCCCTGCTGGTACGGCTGGCGCCACCGGTTGTTGCATCATCGATCGAGAGGAAATTTGCGGCGTTGGGAAGCGGAGGGCTCGAAGCGTGACGAACGCGGCCGACGCGTGTTTGCCGCGAGCGAGGCGCGCGCGGCAGGCCACGGCAGTGTTGCTGCGACGCCGCAGATCACGAGGCTTGCCCGCTCGATCAATGCACTGCTCAGCCCCAGAACCTTATGTCTCAAAATGCGCCCAGTGCTGACAGCGGAAGCATCCCCGGAAGAGACATCCACTGAACCAGCGACCGAAATCTGTCCAAACCAACCAAGCCGCCTGTCCCGCCTGCTGGCGGGCGCTACGAATAAGAGGTAACCCTATAAAATGAGACGTTGCATCAAGCCCCGATCGGCTTGCCGCTGACGTGGCGGATGGCGATGACGCTCGGGCGC
>CAYXQV010000076.1:0-8442 GCA_964467505.1 uncultured Hyphomonadaceae bacterium
GGCGTGTTGCGGCCAAACAGCGTTCCTTGTGGTCCGCGCAGGACTTCGACCTGCTGAACATCGAACAGGTTGCCGATGATTGCGCCCGGGCGCGGCACATAGGCACCGTCCACGAAGATGCCCACACTGGGTTCGATACCCGCATTGCTTACCGAATTGATCCCGCGAATGCCGACCCTCGGACCGATGGGCCGGCCGCCCGGATTGATCTGGAAGTTCGGTACGAGAAATGCGAGGTCTGTAATGTCAACGACACCGGCCTCCTGAATCACTTCACCGGTAATGGCAGTCACCGATATCGGGACTTCCTGAATGTCTTCCTGCCGCTTCTGCGCAGTCACGGTGATGACATCGAGCTTACGCGTTTGAGCTTCGCTCGCAGCTGGTTCCGATGTTGTTTCCTGAGCCTGAGCCGCAAGCGACGAGCCGATCGCGATCATGCTGGCGGACACTAGAAAATAGTTGGTTTTCATTACTTTCTCCTCCCAATAAGCTTTTGTGACCTTGTGCTTATGGGGAAACGTCAACGCCATCTGCCAACAATGTGACAATTGGACGGGCGGATTTGCTCTTTGGACTGATCGGTTCCCGGTGAAGGTGGAGGCGGCGTCAGGCGCAGTCGTCATTGAACGCGCTGAGCCCAGTTCGCCATCGCCAAAGAGGGTGGTCTTTCACCAAAGCGGCTGGATGACTGGCATGTGGGGCGGGCACTCGGCGCAACGCTTGAAAGTGCGGCCCTTGCTAGCGACACAAAGCCTGTTCGGGGCTGTCTGACAGGCGTGCGCGCTGAAATGCCGACCTTGGCTCGGGCGTTCTTACCTGCTCCAGCCAGATCAGGCCGTCGAATGGCTCGCTATTGCCGCGGGTCGCAAAGAAATCAGCATCGCCGTCATTATCAATGTCGCGGGCAATGAATGCATCGAACATCCCCCTGCGACGCCGGGAAATGTCATGGCCGACAAACGCACCTTCGCCGACATTTTCGAACCAGCCTATCCGCCCCATGGCGACGGAAAGATCGCCAACTTCATCATGGTTTCGAGGTTCGTCGCTGTATCCGCCCGCAATGATGTCAAGAACGCCGTCACCGTCGATATCGGCGAGCTGCAGGCCGGCAATCTTGTCCGGAGCGAAATCCCCGATGATATGGGCCACCCACTGATCGGTCAGTTCGGCGGGCTGTTGAAGCCAGGCCAGTCCCTTGTCAGTTGCTGCGAGGATATCGAGCCGTCCATCCGAGTTGAAATCGGTAAATTGCACCATGAACGCATTCGCCCACGCGCCGTCGATGTCCAGGACGTGGAAATGGAAATCACTTCCATCATTGACGAACAGCCCGACCTGGCCGGTTCCCCGAAGTCCGGCGAGAATGTCGAGGTCGCCGTCACCATCGAGATCGACGGGCCGCGCATTGTGAGGGATATCAAACCGCCCGAGTTCAGTTTCGCTCCAGCTTGTGCCCAGCATGGGATCGTCTGACACTTCAAATATTGAAATCGGTGTCCGCGCATTTTCCGAGCCATCAGGATCCTGAACGCCCTTGTTCGCGGCGATAACCTCGAGACGGCTATCCCCATCAATATCGGCGATGAAGACCCGTATCCACGACCCTCGCCCCTCCGTGATCGGCACGATGAGTGCCGGCCAGGCCTCGCTACGTCGTCCCGTCCCCGGATTTTGGAGATACAGAAGGTGGGCGAGTTCGGAAGCGATGACGATGTCGGGCCAGCCATCACCATTCAGATCGCCGACGGCAATATCTTCCGGCGCTCCGGCAATCTCGCCCTTGGCCAGCGTCACATTCTGCCACGGAACAGATCCGCCCTTGCCGTAGGCAACCCTGACATATCCGTCGCCAATGCCATCATATTCGGAGTCTGACTCATGGACCGAGACGACGTCTTCATGACCGTCGCGGTCCAGGTCGGTGACCATCAGGCCATCCCCGCCCGTGAGCGGGACGCCCGGCGCAATTTCATCGTCGATGACGTGCTCGCGCCAGGAGATGTATTCACCATCAGCTGACCTTGCCGATGTATCGATCTGGCCAACCGGCAGGCAAACAGCGCTTCGGCTTGATGCGCATCCACTTACGATAGCGCAACACACGAAAGCCTTCAAAGCATGGCCTGCCGCAATCCTGGCCGGTGTTCTTGCAGCAGCCTCAAGGCGACTTTGATGGCTCGGAGGTCTGCGTGTCATTCCAGCTGTCCCGGTTGCGTTTATACGGGCACCCGCCCTGACTTCAGGCCTGAGCGCTTCGCACAAGAGCAGGAGGCGACCACCTGTTCTCCCGGATCTCGGAACGCGGCAGGTAGGCCCTGAAGAAAAGCATGACACGACCCTGCGGGGCGGGCAGCCAGTTGGCCGCCATCATGCCATCTGGGACTTCGGGTTGAATATGGATAAGAATTGAGCCGTCTGCATCTTTGACAAGGCCAGAAGTTCGATCACCGATTGCATAACGCGAGATCGGATTGTCGACCATGAAGAAGCGACCGTCATCGTATTCCCTGTAGATCGTCATTGACCAGAAAGAATCGACGGGCACACCTTCGGCAGGTATCCGGAACTGATAAGCGTTGGCCCCATCAAGCAGCTCTCCCTTTGAGTCCCTTGTCGAGCGGAAATATGTCGCCTCTTCACTTGGAAGTGCAGCGAGCGCCCAGCGCGCAACTCCAGCGCGCAATGCGTCATTTTCTCCGAAATTTCCCACTTCAGCCGGCGCGCCCCGCCAGCCATTTCGTTCTGCCAGCAAATAATCGTTCTGGCGTCCCAGCCTATCGAGCATTTCAGGGAAACGAACTGACCATTCTTCGCGTGTCTTCGCCGGCAGAGTGTTCCATACGCCTGTTTCTCCGGGCCTTATTCCCACATCCCTGAAGCGCCCTGCCCGTCTGGCTTGGCCGAGCGTGACGGGCGAGCGTCCAAGAAGCTCATTTATGACATCTAGAAAATGCGAAGGCGAGCTTGCGGTCTGGGGCTCCATGATCAGATCGCGGACCGGTCCTCGCTGGGGAACTGGCTCAAGAATGAACCGGGACTGAACCTCTCGCGCGGCGGCAAGGTCATCTGGTCCTTCAACAAGGAACCTGGCAAGCATCCACACATCATTTGTATCTGACCGGATAAGTTCGACGCCCGAAGGAGGCTGGCCCGCCCAATCCGGTCCGACGACCCAATACCGGCCTGCGCGACCGCCAGTCGTGCGGGTTCCCAATACCGCAAAATGGTCTGTGAACGCATTCATGAATGCGATGCTGTGATAACGGTCGGGCGCATCAGGTGTTACGATTTCAATGGGGCCTCCAGAAAGTTCCAGATATGCGCTTGCATAAATTGTGTCTGAATTTGGCGCGGTGACTGCGCGGGCTGTGTGATCAAGAAGGTTTGCCTGCCGCCCGAGCATGTTGCGCGGACGGCTGCGTTTGACCGAAGAAGCTGCGGTGCGTGAAAACTCGTGAAGCGCGAAGCCGTAGAGGAATGCCTGCTCGACCAAGTCTGCTGAGCCAGAAGCTTCCTTCGGGCCCTCATTCCGGGTGTGGGCACAACCGAAGAGGGCGACCAGCATTGTGGTTGCTAGCGAGCGTTTCAAAAGGTCTCTGCGAAGCATTTACTCCCTCCATTCATTCATTCGTTCAAAGTACGATTTTCGAGTAACTGTACTATATTCCAGCAATAGATACTTGATCAGACTTGATCTTGTGACCAGCATTCAAAAGAGTGATCGCACGTTGACCATGATACCAATCGCGCTTACGCGTCTCCGACACTTGGGACTGCCAGAAAGTTGGCTATTGGAGAAAAAATGATCGACCAAACGCCGAGTGACCGACTGCTTGTCGGAGCAAACCTGCCGCAAGAAATACAGGATCGTATTCGAGCATTCGGAATTGTCCGAAAATACAGAATGGGACAAAGTGTTTACAGCCCCGGGGACGCCATCCAATTCCTCTACCTTGTCGACAGTGGAAACTTTTCATTTTCGAGGATTGGCAAGAACGGCACGCGGTCCTTGTTCGCGTTTCATCAGGCCGGGGGGAGCTTTGGGCTGTATCCCATGTTTCTTGGAAGGCCGGCCGTTTATTATTGCGAAGCCGTTGAAGCCGGCCAGCTTACCTGCATCGCGTATCCGAAGTTGTGCCAACTGATAGATGCAGACGAGCATGTACGGTGGAGCATTATCGATAGTCTTTGTCACCGACTGAGAAGTGTCGCCGGCTCACTCCATGACGAGCGGATGCTTCCGCTGCGCCAGCGCCTGGCAAGGCGGCTTCTGGATCTTGTTGATTCAGGTGGTGCCATAGAATTTTCGCAATCCACAATCGCCGACTTTCTGGGTGTATCCCGCTTCAGCGTCGGCAAAGTGCTGAAGGAATTTGAAAATGCCGGATTTATCGAGATTGGCTATGGCAAGATGATGGTCCGGAACGAGACGGCTCTTCGGGAATACGGCGCGCAGTGACAGACCCGTCTGCGTGCCGCAGATCAGGCGCCTTCTCGAAATGCCAGCAAGTTGGCTGTTTTCCTCTGGCTGACCCCTAGTCTGTCGCCCATGCAAAAGTTTGCGACATGGTCACTGGAACTTCCTCTACTGTAGCTGAGGCTGACCCTGCGCTGGTTCTGGAGGAAGAGGCATGAAGATTTGGATCGTATCGGTTTGCGTTGGCGTGATGGTTTCGGCTTGCGGCCCGGGCCCGGCAGAAAGCAAGGATGTCAAAACAACAGGCGAGCGAGAGATCGGCTCATCACGAGCAGACGCGGTGAACTCCGAGCGCGTGTCTTCACCCAACCCAATGCGGAACGCCTATTTTGGCGACACGCATGTGCACACCGCCTACTCGTTTGATGCCTTCATCTTTGGCACGACCGCCTCGCCGGACGCTTCCTACAATTTTGCGAAAGGCGAACCACTGCTTCACCCGGCCGGGTTTGAGATGCGGCTCGACAGACCGCTCGACTTTCAGGCGGTTGCCGACCATGCAATGTATCTTGGCATGCTTCCGGGCATGACTGACCCTGAGTCTCCAGCCTACGCGCATCCTGAAGCTGCGCGCCTCAGGGATATTGAAACGGTTGATGACATTAGCGGCTTTTATGTTGAAATCTCGCCTTATCTCAGCGGCGCTCCAGGCACCGGTGAGTATCTGAACGAAGACGTGGTCAAGAGTGCCTGGGAAGATATAATTGAGTCTGCAAATCGCCATAATGATCCGGGGCGGTTCACGGCGTTTGTCGCTTATGAGTACACGTCTGCTGGTGGCGCACGCGATAATCTACATCGGAACATCATCTTCAGGGGTGATTCCGGACCCGATGTTCCATTTTCAAGGCTCACGTCTCACAATCCAGAGGAACTCTGGGCCAAGATGGAGCAGTGGCGTGCGGAGGGAATGGACTCGCTTGCCATCCCGCACAATTCAAACGGGTCGGGCGGCAGAATGTTTGAGCGAACCTATTATGATGGCGCACCGATCGACAGCGCCTACAGCGAACTGCGTATGCGCAACGAACCGCTGGTCGAGATCACTCAGGTCAAGGGGACATCGGAGACCCATCCGGCGCTCTCGCCGAATGACGAATGGGCAGGCTTTGAGATCATGCCCTACAGGATTGCCTCGAATGCCCTTAGCGGGGTTCAGGGCAATTATGTCCGTGAAGCCTATCGTATCGGGCTGGAGCTTGCAGAGAACGGCGTAGGAAACCCATACCGTTTTGGCCTGATCGGCTCCAGCGACACGCATGTGGCGGCTGGTGCTTACAGGGAGGAGGACTATTGGGCAAAGGTGGGCCTTGGCGACGCAACCGCAGAGCTCAGAGGCTCTGTGCCAGGCGAGGGTGAGACAGGGGGGCTCCCGGCAGGACCAGATGCCGTCGATCCGGGAGCCGCCGCGCGCACGCAGGATGGCTCTGGCCGGGCCTACAGGGATACCACATTCCAGTTGTGGGGAGCGTCCGGGCTTGCCGGGATCTGGGCCGAGGAAAACACACGCGAAGCACTGTTTGATGCAATGCGGCGGAGGGAAACCTTCGGCACGTCAGGCCCCCGCATACGTGTCCGTTTCTTTGCCGGCACAGAACTTGAGGGCGTATCGATGGACGCGCCAGACTACCTTGAGCAGGCTTATTCGGCAGGCGTTCCGATGGGCGGTGACATTTATGGCTCCGGCAATGGGAACGCACCCGTGTTCAATGCCTGGGCCGTGCGAGATCCGCTTGATGCACCGCTGCAGCGCATCCAGATTGTCAAAGGTTGGCTGAACAAAGATGGCGTGACCGAGGAACAAGTCTTCGATATCGCCTGTTCGGACGGGCTTGCGGTCGATCCTGAAACCCACCGGTGCCCGGACAATGGGGCGGATGTCGATATCGAAACCTGCGCGATCCGGGACGATGTCGGTGCCGATGAACTGAAGACGACATGGACGGATCCTGCGTTCAATCCCGGCGAACCGGCATTTTACTATGTCCGCGTTCTGCAGAATCCCACCTGCCGCTGGTCAACCTGGGATGCCATCCGCTCGAATGAAGAACCGCGATGGAACTTGCCGACAACGATACAGGACCGCGCCTGGTCTTCGCCGATATGGTACAATCCCCGCTCTTCGGGTGAGTGATGCATGCAAGCTTTGAATCTCCGGCGAACCGGGCTGACACTGAGGCGTTTTCTGACGGATCGGTTTGTCATTTTCGCGCTGATTGGCGTTGGGTTTTTCGTTTGGGAGTCCCTTGAGGAAAAGCAGGACAGCAACACGATCGTCATCGGCGCGGGCGACGTCGCAATGCTGCAGGGGCGCTGGCAACTGCAGAGCGGTGCGCTGCCGACTGACACAGAGTTGCGAGCCCTGATTGATCACCATGTGCGCGAAGAGGTCTTTGTGCGCGAGGCCCTGCGCCTCGGCCTGGATGAGGGCGATGTGATCGTCCGGCGCCGGCTTGCCCAGAAGATGGAACTGCTCGTGCGCGACCAGTATGGCGAGGCCAACGCCACCCAAGCCGATATCGAAGACTATTTTGCCCAACATTCGGAACGCTATGTCAGGCCAAAGCAGGTGGGGTTCCGGCACATCTACCTTGGCGGTGGCCCTGAGCCTGAGCGCGATGCCGTGGCGGCCATACGCGCGCAGTTGACGGCAGGCGAAAACGGGCAAAGCTGGCGCGAACTTGGAACGGCCTTCATGCTTGCCCGGGAGTTTGCGCCCCGGCCGCAGACCGCTCATGCTGAACTGTTCGGCCCGGATTTTGCCCGCGACCTCATGGAGCAGACGGCACCAGGCGACTGGCTTGGCCCGGTCAGATCGGCCTATGGCTGGCACCTCGTTCAGATCGTCGCGGTGAAACCTCGCACGTCTCTCTCTCTGGATCAGGTGTCAGAGCGCGTGGCGAGTGACCTTGAGGCAGAGCGCTTTGAAGCCGCTGTCGATAGCGTGTTCGAAGAGATGGCCGCGCGCTATACGGTAAGCCAGGACTGGCGGGCCGAATGAGGTGCCTTTTCCTCATCCTCTTATACCTTGGTTCAAGCGCGGGCACGGCTTTTGCCCATGAAATCCGCCCGGCCTATCTGGAAATTACAGAGCAGGCACCGGGCGAATTTGATGTCCGATTCCGTCAGCCCATCATCGATGCAGGCAACGGCATCATGGGCGGTCTCAATCTCGCGCCGGTCTTTCCTGAAGAATGCGCTCGGTCCGACGCCGTTCCCGTTGCCTCTGCAGACAATTATCTCACGCAGCGCTACAGTGTGAAATGTCCTGTCGTACAGTCAGAACTGACGGTCACAATCGAGGGGCTCGAGCGCACTCTGACGGACGTCTACGTCACCCATCTGCGCGCAGAGGGCGAGCGGCTGAACTACCTCCTGAATGCAAGGTCGCCCAGCCTGACCCTCGGCGAGGCCGGAAATCTTGCAACATTTGGCTATTTCAGGGTCGGTGTGGACCATCTGCTCGGTGGCATCGATCATGTGCTGTTCGTCATCGGGCTGGTGCTGCTTGTGCCTGGTGTGCGAGCCCTGATCATGTCTGCTACGATGTTCACTCTTGCTCATTCAATCACACTTGCCCTGTCAGTAATGGATGTTGTCCGCCTGCCATCAGAGCCTGTTGAGGCTGGCATCGCACTGTCTGTCGTCTACCTTGTTTATGAACTGACCCGGCGCAGCGAAGCGTTGGGGTCTGCAGCGCAGCGCCGGCCGGAGCGCGTTGCACTAGGGTTCGGCCTACTTCACGGTTTTGGATTTGCAGGCGCACTTGGCGAGACCGGCATGCCCGCAGGTCAGCTCGCTCCGGCGCTCCTGATGTTCAATCTTGGTGTCGAGGCCGGGCAGTTGATGGTCATCGGAGTGATCATCACCGTCTTCCTTGCTGTTCGCCAGCTTGGTGAGGACTGTGTGCGTGGATCGAGGCTGGCCCTGTCCTGGGTATTGACTGCTGGCGCAGCATA
>CAYXQV010000076.1:8542-10727 GCA_964467505.1 uncultured Hyphomonadaceae bacterium
GTGTGCGTGGATCGAGGCTGGCCCTGTCCTGGGTATTGACTGCTGGCGCAGCATATTTCTTTGCTGGTGCGTTCTCAAACCTTGTTTTTGTGTAAGCTCAATGGAGTAGAAGAAGTGCCATCCAAAAAAGGTCTGGGCCTTGCGGCTGCTGCCGGTCTTGTCGCCGCCCTGCCCGCCATCGCACAAGGCGAGGACACAGAGACGCTCGACACGGTCACCGTCCATGGCCGCGCGATCGAGCTGATCGGTGAGGCGGGGGCGGCTTCGGAAGGGGTGGTGGGCTATGCGGATTTCGAGGACCGGCCCCTGTCGCGCGTTGGCGAACTGGTCGAGGTGATCCCCGGCGTCATTGCCACCCAGCATTCCGGCGAGGGCAAGGCGAACCAGTATTTCCTGCGCGGCTTCAATCTTGACCATGGCACGGATTTTTCCGCCAGTGTGGACGGCGTGCCGGTCAATCTGCGCACACATGGACACGGGCAGGGCTATCTCGACCTCAATTTCGTCATCCCGGAAATCATCGAGCGGGTCGATTTTCGCAAGGGGCCCTACCGCGCTTCGACCGGCGACTTCTCGGCCGCAGGATCGGCGCGCTACAGCACCTATGATGATCTCGGCGAGGACTTCGTTGAACTGGCCGTCGGTGAGTTCGGCTATCTGCGCGGCGTGGCAGCAGCCGATTTCGATCTGGGCAGAGACACTTCGCTGCTGTTCGCGCTGGAGGCGGCGGCCCATGACGGCCCCTGGGTGCTCGACCAGGACCTTGAAAAAGTGAACGCATTTGCCAAGCTCCTTCGCGAGACCGGACCCTGGCGGCTGGAGCTTTCGGCCAGCGCCTATGACAGCAGCTGGACTGCGACCGACCAGATCCCGCAGCGCGCCGTGGACAGCGGCCTGATCGACCGGTTCGGTTTCATCGATCCGGATCTCGGCGGAGAGACCACGCGTCTTGGGCTGGCGGCGAACGCGGCCTACAGCCATGCAGATGGTTCTGAAACCCGTTTCAACGCCTATGCAGTCGACTATGAATTCGCGCTGTTCTCGAACTTCACCTTCCTCCTCGATGACCCGGTCAATGGCGACGAGTTCGAACAGCTTGACGCGCGCACTTATTATGGTGCCTCGCTCGCCCATGACCGCGAATTGACTGACAGGCTCCGCCTGCGGCTCGGCGCAGAAACACGGTTTGACGACATTTCCGATGTGGGACTGTTCAAGACCGCCGCCCGCGAGCGCGTCTCCACGGTCCGCCGCGACAGTGTCGAAGAGTTCAGCCTCAGCCTCTGGGGTGAGGCCGAATACGCGCTCACAGACCGGCTGCGCGCCAGTGTCGGTCTGCGCGGCGACTATTTCGAGGCCGATGTCACCGCGATCAGCGAGCCCGCCAATGGCGGCTCGGCAGATGACAGCCTGCTCAGCCCCAGCATCGCGCTGGCCTGGCAGGCCAGTGATGGCATCGAATTCTATGCCAATTATGGTCAGGGCTTTCACTCCAATGATGTGCGCGGGGCCACAATCACCCTCGACCCGGTCAGCGGCGATCCCGTCGACCAGGTGCCGATCCTTGTACGTGCGGAAGGCGGCGAACTCGGCGCGCGGCTGGAGCGCGGCCCCTGGCGCGCCTCGCTCGCCGTGTTCACGCTGGACCTTGACTCAGAACTCGTTTTTGTCGGCGATGCCGGGACGACCGAACCCAATGACGCGTCCAGCCGAACTGGCGTTGAGGCGAGCCTGTTCTGGCAGCCGACCGATTGGCTGGTCGCGGACCTTTCAGCTGCCTACACCGACGCCGAATTCGACATTCCCGGCAATGAAACCGAGATCCCCGGCGCGGTGGAAAGCGTGATCGGCGGCGGGCTGCTCGCCCGGCTGGACCCCTGGACATTCAGCGGACGTCTGCGCCATTTCGGCGAGGCGCCGCTGATCGAGGACGGCTCGGTCACCTCCGAGGCGACAACACTGGTCAATCTCGCCGCCAGCTTTGACTGGCGCGCTGTCACGCTTTCGCTTGAACTGCTCAATGCGTTCGACGCCGAGGATTCCGACATTTCCTATTTCTTTGAATCGCAACTGCCCGGCGAGGCCGCGCCGGTCGAGGACATCCACTTCCACCCCGTCGAACCGCGCCAGGTCCGGTTCAGCGTGCGCTACAGCTTCTGAGGAGGCAAGCCGATGCGGCAGGATC
>CAYXQV010000077.1:0-4678 GCA_964467505.1 uncultured Hyphomonadaceae bacterium
GGGCATCTGAGCGCGTCGGGTTATGGGCTGGTGGCCTCGGGTGTGCGCGACGGGGTGCGCCGCATCATTGTGATCAACGGTATGGAGAGCGAGGCAGCGCGTGCCGGTGAAGCCGAACGCCTCATGCGATTGGCTTTCTCCGCATTCGAGACCCGGGAAATCGATCCCGCCCGGCTGGACCTGCCAGCAATCGATGTGTGGATGGGCGCGCGCAGCACGGTGCCGGTGGAACTGGCTGAGGCCGCCCGCCTGACTGCCCACAAGCGCGCCTTTCCCGAGGCGAGGGCTGAACTTGTTCATGACGCGCCGCTTCAGGCGCCCATTGCGGCCGGACAGGAAGTCGCCCGGCTCGTCGTCACAATGGATGGGGAAGTCCGGCTCGACCTGCCTGTCATCGCCTCTGAGGAGGTCGCGCGCATGGGCTTTGTCGGCAAGGTGCTTGAAGGCCTGCGCCTGAAAATCGACGGCGGTGAGGCCGCGTGACCGTCGCCGGACGCTTCATCACGCTGGAAGGCGGCGAAGGGACGGGCAAGTCGACGCTGCAGCGCGCGCTGGTTTTGCGGCTGGCCGATATGGGCCATAAGACCTGCGCAACGCGCGAGCCTGGCGGCACACCGCTCGCCGAAGCAATTCGCACGCTCGCGCTGCAGCCGCCCGGGCAGGCGCGTTTCTCGCCACTAGCCGAGGCGCTGCTGATGAACACCGCACGTTGCGATCACCTGGAAAAGATGATCCGCCCGGCACTTGCTTCAGGGGACGTCGTCATCTGCGACCGCTTTGCCGATTCAACACGCGTCTACCAGTCGGTCGATGACGGCGCGCCGCCATCCTTCCTGGAATTCATGGAAACGCAGGTGCTTGGCGAAACCATTCCGGACCTGACCTTGATCCTTGATGCCCCTCCCGGTGACCTGCTGGCTCGCAGGCAGGCGCGTGGGGCGCACGGCGATGACGTGTTCGAGACGCGCAGCCTCGCCTTCCATGAGCAGGTGCGCGAGGGCTTCCTGGCCATTGCGAGGGAAGATCCCGGCCGGTGCGTCGTGATTGATGCGCGCCTTGAGGCCGAAGAGGTTGTGCAAACCGCGATGCACGAGATCATCAGCCGCTTCGGGGATGATCATGGCTGAGCCGGCATGGCCGCTGCTGGGCCACGAGGCAGCGGAAAAGGCGTTTCTCGATGCCTTTGCAAGTGGCCGGCTTCACCATGGCTGGCTGATCGAAGGGCCGCCCGGCATCGGCAAGGCAACGCTGGCGCGCCGGCTTGCGGCATTCCTGCTGGGCGCGCGTGGCCCCGAGGGCGCGCTGCTTGATGCGCCCGGCGATGACCCGGTCGTGCAGAAGGTTGCCGCCCAAACCCATCCTGACCTGAAATGGCTGTGCCGGCGAGCCGACGAGAGTGGCAAGCTGCCCCAGGATATCAAGGTCGAGGCGGTGCGCGACCTGCTGCATTTCTTCGAATTGCGGCCTGCGCTGGGCGGCTGGCGTATTGGCGTGATCGACAGCCATGACGAGTTGAACCGGTTCGGGGCGAACGCGCTGCTCAAGACGCTTGAAGAGCCGCCTGCCAATTGCCTGCTGATCCTTGTTTGTCACGGCCGCGTGCCGGTATTGCCGACGATACGCTCGCGCTGCCGGCGGCTGCGGCTGGGACGGCTTGGTGATGGTGACCTGATGACAGTTCTCAAGCGCCACGACGTCGCCGCGCCAGATGAGGTCGCAGCGCTCGCCGATGGCCGCCCGGGGCATGGGATCGCAATGGCTGATGCCGGCGCAATGAAAGCGGCCAGGGCGGGCAGGTCGCTGATAGGCGGACTGCCGCGTCCCAGTGCGAGCCAGGTCGATGCAGCCATTGCGAGCGCGAGCGCCAGCGAAGTGGCCTTTGACGCGTTTTCCGGCACGCTCCTGGCCCATGCGCGCGACATGGCACTTGCCCAGCCCGAGGCCGCCGAAACCTGGCTGGAACTGTCGCGCACCATGTCTGAGGCGCGCGAGTTGTCCATGGACCGCGCACAAACCGTCGCAAAACTGGTCGCAGGGCTTCAGAAAAGCCCCGTTTCCGGTTAGCAGGGCAATCATGTTCGACACTCACGTGAATCTACATGCCGAGGCTTTCGCAGATGATCTCGACGAGGTGCTCGCGCGCGCGCGCCGATCTGGTGTGACGCGGATGCTCGCGATCTGTGACCGGTTCGACAATTTCGGAAAGGTCGCAGTGATCGCACAGGCCCATGGCGATATCTGGTGCTCGGTCGGCACGCACCCTCATCATGCCAAGGACTTTCCCGACCTGGCCGCGGCAGACCTCGTTTCGGCGGCCTCTGACCCGGATGGCAAGGTGGTCGCGATCGGGGAGACCGGGCTCGACTTTCATTATGGCTACAGCCCCGAGAGCGACCAGCTGCGAAGCCTGCGCGAACACATCAAGGCCGCGCGCGAAACCGGCCTGCCGGTGATCCTCCACACGCGCGAGGCCGACAGGCAGGTCATCGACATCCTCACCGAGGAGTATGACAGGGGCGCGTTCACTCCGCTGCTGCACTGCTATACGGGTGGCTGGGAGCTTGCAAAGGCCGCGCTGGAGCGCGGCGGCTATGTGTCGGTTTCCGGGATACTCTCCTTCAGGAATGCCCATGATGTGCGCGAGGTGATCGCGAAAGTGCCGCTGGAGCGGATCATCCTGGAGACGGACTGCCCGTATCTTGCTCCCGTGCCGCATCGCGGGCGCCGCAATGAGCCGGCCTACCTGGCCGATGTCGGTGCAGCGCTCGCAAAGCTGCACAATCGCGCGCTCGACGAGATCCTGGCGGTTACCAATGACAATGCGCTGGCCCTGTTCGACCGGGTGACAGTTTGAGCCGCGAATTGAAACTGACGCTGCTGGGGACCGGCTCATCGGGCGGTGTGCCACGCGTCGGCAATGACTGGGGTGTGTGCGACCCCGACGAGCCGCGCAACCGGCGCATGCGCTGCTCGGCGCTTGTCGAAGTGGTCTCGCAGGGCGCTGAGCGCGCGACACGGGTGCTGATCGACACATCTCCAGACCTGCGCGAACAGATGCTGATGACGCGCACCGACGCGCTAGATGGCGTGGTGTTCACCCATGACCATGCCGACCAGACGCACGGGATCGATGATGTGCGCGCCTTTGCGATCCGCTCGCGCCGGCAATTGCCGGCCTATATGGACGCACCGACAGCCGACTCGCTTCTCGGCAAGTTCAGCTACTGTTTCCAGGGCAGCGGCGGCTATCCGGCGATCCTTGATGTCCAGCCGCTGATCGAACCGGGCCGCATGCTGACCATTGATGGGCCGTCCGGACCTGTCGACATGTTGCCGCTGGAACAGGAACACGGGCGCATCCGCTCGCTCGGTTTCCGGATTGGACCCATCGCATATTGCAATGATGTCAGTGAGTTGCCGGAAGTATCTCTGAAACGGCTTGAAGGCATCGAGGTGTTCATCATCGATGCGCTGCGCCACGCACCCCATCCCACACATGCACATCTGGCCAAGGCTCTGGACTGGGCAGGGCGTCTGGGTGCGCAGCAGACCATCCTGACAAACCTGCACGTGGACATGGATTACCGCTCACTGCTTGAAGAACTGCCTGCAGGCGTCGTGCCCGGACATGACGGGATTTGTGTGAGCCGCCCACTGGTCTGATTTCCCATAATGTTGATTATACGATTTGTCGATCCGGGTCGGCAATGTGTTGCCCCGCAGTAGATTTTCGCCCGGTTGAGTGCTTACTCGAGCGCACTCACGGATGGCGACCGGCCGAGTGGCGGGTGGCCGCAGGTTCAACACAGACCGCATGGAGGCGCCGATGGCCCGCCCCTCTTCTCCGACAACGGCCCATATCCGCGCGGGCGACGCCTTTGCGCGTCTCCTCGCCATCATGGCCGGCCTGCGCAATCCTGACGGTGGCTGCCCATGGGATCTTGAGCAGGATTTCGACACCATCGCGCCCTATACGATCGAGGAAGCCTATGAAGTGGCCGATGCGATTGCCCGGCGCGAGATGGATGATTTGCGCGATGAACTCGGCGACCTCCTGTTCCAGGTGGCCTTTCACAGCCAGATGGCCAGCGAACACGGCGATTTCGATGCCTGCGATGTCGCTGAGGCCATCGCCGACAAGATGCTGCGCCGCCACCCGCATGTCTTCAAGGCGCCGGACGGGCGCGATGCCGAAGGCCAGAGCCTCGCCTGGGAAGAGATGAAGGCCGCCGAGCGCGCCGCAAAGAATGAGCAGCCGAGCGCGCTTGAAGGCGTGGCGAAAGCACTGCCAGCCCTGATGCGGGCGGAAAAGCTCCAGAAGCGCGCCGCGCGCACCGGTTTTGACTGGGCATCGCCCGGCCCGGTCTTCGACAAGCTGGACGAGGAAATTGGCGAGGTACGAGACGCCATCGCCAGCAATGATCGCGCCGCGATACAGGAAGAACTCGGTGATCTGCTATTTGTCTGCGCCAATCTCGCCCGGCAGCTGGAAATCGATCCGGAAACAGCCCTTCGCAAGGCCAATGACAAGTTCGAACGCCGTTTCCGCGCCATGGAGCAGCTGACAAGCGGGCGCGGGCAGGTGTTCAGCGAACTGACACTCGACCAGCAGGAAAGCCTCTGGACCGCCGTCAAGGCACTGGAGAAACAGGCGGGCTGAACGCGCCCGCGATCACAA
>CAYXQV010000077.1:4778-10587 GCA_964467505.1 uncultured Hyphomonadaceae bacterium
CGAAGGGCGGGCCGCGTGAACAGATACTTTAATCGCCTGATAACCTGCCTGCCCGACCCTCTTCCTGCCGGAGCATGAAATTTGCATGAAAATTCCGGCACCTGGAGGAAATGCAAAATGTCCTATCTTGCCGAACTGTGGCTGAGACCCTTCATGATGACACTGTCGCTATGGAATGACACGTCGAAACTCTGGCTCGGGCCGCGCTGAAGCACGCTCAGGCGTCACACAGTGAAACGTTCGGGAAACGCGCCTGGAAACGTCCAAGCGTGTCTGGCGGCAGGCGGACTTCCATATCGGTAACGCCTGCCTGCGTGACCGCTTCGCTGCGCACCTCGCCATGTGCATGAAGCCAGGCACGCGCCTCCCCTTGCGCAGGCTGCAGGCTGGCGCGGATCGTCCGGCTGCCGCGCAGGAATGCCGCTTCGACAAGCGCCAGGAGAGCGTCGACCCCCTGCCCTGTCCTGGCCGAAACAAGCGCGGCAGGCGGGTTTTCGGCATGCATGGCAGCGACCTGGAGCGCGGCGCGGCGATCCACCGGCATGGCGTCGGCCTTGTTCCAGGCTTCGATGATTGGCGGGATTGGCACACCTGTTTCGTTTTCGAGGCGTTCCAGCACGGCCATCACGTCAGCGCGTTGCGCATCATCGCCTTCAACCGAGCGATCGCGCACATGCACCAGAAGATCAGCCTCCATGGATTCTTCCAGCGTGGCCTGAAAACTGTCGATCAGATGGGTCGGCAGGTCGCAGATGAAGCCGACAGTATCGACCAGCGCCGCCTCGCCCAGCGTGGGCAGTTCGATCTTGCGTATTGTCGGGTCGAGCGTGGCAAATGGCATGTCCCGGGCCAGAACGTGGGCGCCTGACAGGCGGTTGAACAGCGTCGACTTGCCCGAATTGGTATAGCCAACAAGTGCGATCACTGCTGTGCCGGCGCGCGTGCGTCCCGACCGCTGCAGGCCACGCGTTCGCTTGACACCTTCAAGGTCTGCGTGAAGTCCCTTCAGGGTGCGGTCCAGCATCCGCCGGTCGGCCTCAAGCTGGGTCTCACCCGGCCCCGACATGAAGCCGCGCCCACCACGCTGGCGCTCAAGATGGGTCCATGTGCGCACCAGTCGCGAGCGCTCATAATTGAGCCGGGCCAGTTCGACCTGCAGCCGGCCCTCACGGGTGCGCGCCCGCAACCCGAAAATTTCCAGGATCAACCCCGTGCGGTCGATCACCTTGACGTTCAGCGCGCGTTCGAGATTGCGCTGCTGGACCGGCGTCAGCGACCCGTCGAGCACGCAGATGGTGCAGGCCGCGTTTTCGATCCGCATTTTCAGGCCGTCCAGGAGCCCGGTGCTGAGCAGGTGCGAAGGGCTGGGCTGGCGTATCTGTAGCGGTTCGATGAAGGACAGCTCGCAGCCGAGTGCCTCGATCAGGCCGGCTGTCTCTTCCAGGCGCGCCGTGTCAGGCGGGCGAGCGGGATACTGCCAGGGAATGACACAGCCGGCACGCTCGACCGGCGGCTGATGGGTATGGGCTGTTTTCGTCAAGCTTCGCTTTCCGGCTCCTCTTCGAACAGCTGCACATGGCTGTTTGGCGCAATTGTCGAAATCGCATGCTTGTAGACAAGCTGCGGAGGACGTCCTTCGCCGCGCAGCAGGATACAGAAATTATCGAACCATGTGACAACTCCCTGCAATTTGACGCCATTGACAAGAAATACTGTCAGCGGCGTGCGCGCCTTGCGCACCGCGTTGAGGAAGGTGTCCTGAAGATTTTGCTTTTTTTCTGTCGACATGTCGATGCATTCCGCTTTTGTCCTTGAAGCTCCGGCTAATCCCATTGGCCGGATTTAGCAATAGAGCCCGCACTGGAATTCAGTTGACGGGGTCGCGCGCCGACGAAAAACGCGTATCGGCTGTGCATTGGTCCGCAGTTGCCCGGGAAACAGGCAGGCACGCGTTAAGGCTCAGCGCCGCCAGAAACCGGGACTGAATGCCGGGATCAGCGCGATCACCTCGAGCCTTCCGAGCAACATCGCAAGACAGCTGATGGCCGCCCCTGCCCCGCCCTGACCGGAGACCGGCAGCCAGACCAGGCTGCCGGTGTTCGACAGGAGCCCGACACTGGTGACAATCACGGCGTCGAATGACATTGCGAGCATGGACAGCGAAAGCATGATCGCGAACAGGGCAATGAAATACGCCACGAGATAGACCCAGACCCCGATCACCGCGCCGTCCTTCTGCACGCGGTCGCGATAACGCATGACGACAACAGAATCACGAAATCCCAGTCTGGCAAATTCCTCTCCCGCGCGCGCACCGAGCAAGGCGAGACGTGCAAGCTTGACCCCTCCGGCGGTCGAAAGGGCCGCGCCCCCGACCATCGGGGCCAGCAGCAGGATCGGCAATGGCACTTCGGAAATCAGTTGCGGCGGGAAAAGTGGCAGTCCGGCTGTCGACTGCAGGCTGATGGCAAGGCCGAAACTGTTGTCGAAGCGTATGCCGGCAGCCATCAGTGCGCCAATCACGGCCAGAAGGATGATCGCCAGCGAAACAGTCTCCGGATCGCGCAGAATGCGTCGCCACCGGGCTGCGCGTATCTCAAGGGCAAGCGCAAGCCCGATGGTCGAGACCACAAGACCGGCAAAGAGAATGAGACTGTGGAGGGCGGACAACGGCGCGCTACCGGCCCGTCCGGGCGCCACCAGGCCGGTCGTTGCCACACTGACAGCGTCCGCCAGCGCAACACCAGGGGAGATGCCCGACATGGCCAGCAGAACCGTCATGAGCGCAATCAGCAGGCCAAGCGCGAGCGCAGCGGCACGGATGACCCGCGCCAGCGCATCGAAGAAGCTGCCCTCCGGATCGGTGAACAGGATGGTCCGGTGGATCCCGGGTCCGCCGATATTGATTGCCGCAAACACACTCGCCGCAGTCACCAGGCTGGCCATGGCCCCGGAAAGATGCAGGAAGCCTCGCCAGACCACCAGAGAGACAGGCCATGCCTCAGGCGCCATGGGCAGCACGCTGTGGCCGGTCGTTGTCAGGCAGGAAACCGTTTCGTGCCAGACCAGCAGGACCGCCCCGGCCGGCGCATCGAACATGAAGGGTAGCGCTCCGGAAATGCTCGCCAGAAACCACCACAAGATGACCACGCCAAGACCGTCGCTGGCGCGGCTCTCGCGGCGCGGCGCCGGAGTGAGAAGAAGCAGGCTCGTTGCCGTCACACTCACGAACAGAAATGCCAGCGAGAGCGCCAGTAGCTGGCGCCACTCACCATAGGCCAGCGCCACCGTGCAGGTCAGCGCGAGACCTGCCGCCTGGAACAGGCCGAGCATGGACAGTATCCGCACGATGGCCGGGTAGTTCATGGGTCAGGCCCTTTCCATGCGGATCAGGCGAAAAAGCTCGTGCTGACCCGGAAATAGGTCTCCACTTCGCGCACTTTCCGGTGCTCGAAAAGGACTGTCACCTGGTCTGCCGCCTCGATGCGCACGCGCGAGGACGGGATCAGCACATCTGAGCCGCGCAACACTGCCACAGCGGTGATCCCATCTTCAAGCTCGTCATAGCCGAGCGTACGCCCGACAAGCGGCGAATTCTCCGAGACCACGCCTTCGATCACCTCTGCGCTTCCATCCTCCAGTGACAGGAGCGACTTGATGCGACCGCGACGCAGGTTCTTGAGTATCTGCGATGCTGTCAGGGCGCGCGGGTCAATGATGGCGTCGATCCCCAGATCCTTTTTCAACCCGATCAGGTCGGCGGAGTTGACAAGCGCCATTGTGCGCGCCGCGCCAGCCTTCTTGGCGAGATTGCACGACAGCAGGTTTGTGCGGTCATCATCGGTGATCGCGATGAAATAGTCGGTGCGCGCCGCGCCTGCTTCCTCCAGGATATTGCGGTCGAGGCCGTCTCCATTGATCACGATCGTGCGCCGCAATTCCGAGACAGCCCTGTCGGCGCGAACCGGGTCCTTCTCGACCAGGCGGACGCGCAGGCTACGGTCGCGCTCCAGTTCCTCGGCGACATAGAAACCCACAGTGCCCGCACCGATGATGGTGATGTGACGGGCGTCATTGTCCTCCACCGAAAATATCGAATTCAGGCGCGAGGCGTGCTCATTGAGGACCGACACATAAGCCCGCTCGCCGGTGATGAACTTGTCATTTGATCGCGGGACCTGGATCCGTGCTCCCCGACCGATGGCCACCACGCGCGCCTCAAGGTCGGGGAAAAGCCCCCCGATCTGGTCCACAGTCGTTTCGTTGAGCGGGCTGTCATTCTCGATATCCAGCATCAGGAGCTGCACCCGGCCGCCGGCAAACTCCGCGCTCATCACCGAGCCTGGCGCCTTCAGTCGCTGGATGATCGCCTTGCTGACTTCGCGCTCGGGGGAAATTGTCTGGTCGATCGGCAGGGCGTCACGCGAAAACAGGTCGCGATAACGCTTGTCATGATAGGCACGCGCACGCACCCGCGCGATTGTACGGCTGACGCTGAACACCGAGTGCGCCACCTGACAGATGACCATGTTGATCTCGTCATGCTGGGTGACGGCCACGACCATTTCGGCTGGCGCGGCTCCCGCCTTCTCCAGCGTTTCAGGATAGGCGGCATGACCGACAATCCCGGTCACGTTCAGTTCGGTTGCCACCTCGTCAACCAGATTTGCATCCGCATCGACAATGGTGATCTCATGTCTCTCACGCTCAAGGCGTTCGGCAATCCCGCGTCCGACACGTCCGGCGCCGCAGATAATGATCTTCATTCAGTGAAATCCTGGCGAACCTGCCCGGAGGCTACACCCAGCGCCTTTAATTTTCGGTGCAGGGCCGAGCGCTCCATTCCTATGAATTCGGCCGTTCGCGAGATATTGCCATTGAATCGGTTGATCTGCAGCGAAAGATATTCGCGCTCGAAACGCTCGCGTGCATCACGAAGGGACATGCCGACAAGCTCGCCCGATTCCATCAGGCCATCCTGGCGCCCGGTGGCACTGCCCTCGCGGGGAAGTTCCTCGACGCTGACCGGCCTGTCGGTATCATCGGGCGACAGGATCATGATGCGCTCGATCATGTTGCGCAGCTGGCGCACGTTGCCCGGCCATTCCATCGCCTGCAGCACGGCCAGCGCCTTTTCGGAAAATCTGCGCGCGCCCAAGCCGGAACTGTCGGCGATGCGCTGCGAGAAATGGGCGACGAGTTCGGGAATATCGTCGCGCCGCTCTTCAAGACACGGCACCGGGAGCGGGACAACGGCAAGGCGATAATATAGGTCCTCGCGGAAACGGCCGGCCGCAATCTCGCTTGAAAGGTCGCGCGTCGTGGCTGACATCACCCGCACATCAACCTTGACATCCGAGCGCCCACCCACCCGCTGGAACCTTTGTTCGGTCAGCACGCGAAGGATCTTGTTCTGGGTGCCGCGCGGCATGTCCGCAACCTCGTCGAGGAGCAGTGTCCCGTTGTGCGCCTTCTCGAAATAGCCGATCCGCACCGGCCTTGCCTGGCTGTCTTCCTGCCCGAACAGTTCAAGCTCCATCTGGTCAGGTGCAATACTGGCAGCATTCACGACCACGAAAGGGCCGCCCTTGCGCGTGGAGCCTTCATGGATCAAGTGTGCGACCAGTTCCTTTCCGGCCCCCGCTGGCCCGGTGATCATGACGCGCGAATTTGTCGGGGCGACCTTGTCGATGGCGGTGCGCAATGCGCTGGCAGCCTGGCTCCTGCCAACGAATTCCTGGCTGGAGACCGACCGTGTCCGCAAGGTCGCATTCTCCCGCTTCAGGCGTGCCGATTCCAGCGCGCGTTC
>CAYXQV010000078.1:0-7402 GCA_964467505.1 uncultured Hyphomonadaceae bacterium
GGCAGCGGACGTGTGGCACGCGGCCGGCGTGACCTGAATGCCGAAATCAATGTCACGCCGTTCGTGGACGTGATGCTCGTGCTGCTGATCGTGTTCATGGTCACGGCCCCGCTGCTTGTGCGCGGTGAGGAAGTCGCGCTGCCCAAGACCAGCTCGCAGCAGCTTCCTGCCGTGTCCAACCAGCCGCTGTCGATCACGGTGACGGCGCAGGGGCGCATCTATCTCAACAATGAGCGCGAGAACGAGGTCGAGATCGGCGATCTTGGGCCGAAACTGCGCCAGATCACCGGGGCGGGCTATGAGCAGCTGGTCTATGTGCGCGCCGATGAGACCACGCCGCACGGTCTCGTCATGGATGTGACGGCGCGCGTTCGCAATGCCGGCTATTCGCGCATTGCCTTCGTCACCGACCCGACCGGCGAGAAAGGGCGCTGAGCGCAAGCGATGATCCGCGGTCTGCCAGCCTCCCTCCTGATCCACGCGGCGGTTATCGCCGCGGGGTATATCGTGTTGCCCGGCCTGCAGCGCGATCTCGAAACCGCCTATACGGTTGTGCCGATCGATATCGTGAGCGTCTCGCAGATGCCCGATATTGCCCCGCAGGTCGAACGCGAGCCGGAAAAAGCCGAGGAGGACGAGGAGCCGCCGCCCCTGGAGGAGTTCCTGGAGGATCTCGACACGCTGCCCGGCGATATGCCACCCGAGGAGGAGCTCGCGCCCGAGGAGATGGCGCCAGCCCCGCCCAAGGAGGAGGAGGCTGTCGCGCCGCCCGTGCCCGATGACGCGCCCGACGAGCCGCCGCCAGATCCCGAGACTGTCGAACCGCAGCCTGAAGAGGAACTGCTTCAGAAGCCAAGCGAGGAGGATGAACTTGCAGACCTTCTCGGCGAGGCTTCCAACCTGTTCGACAAGACCCCCAAGGAGCCCGCGCGCGCGCCACCGAAATCACCGCCGCCCGAGCCCGAGCTTGAAGACGAGGCGCCCGCACCGAGCAAGCCACGCAAGGGCGCTGGAGAGCGCAGGGGTGACACGACTTCGGTGATTGCAATGATCCAGACTCAGATGAGTATCTGCTGGGATGATGTCGACGACCTGCCCAATCCCGAGAGGCTGAACGTGACAATCGAGATGACACTCAACCGTGATGGCACGCTCAAGCGCGATGCGCGGCTCGTGACCCCGTCGCGCCCGCCCATCGGTGACCGGCCAATGCAGGTCGCCATCGAGCGGGCCTTGCGCGCGGCCCGCAAATGCGCCCCTTACCGCCTGCCGGAAGAGGCGCTCGATTATTACGAGGACTGGGACGAGGTGATCCTCAACATCGGTCCGGCCTACAAGTAAGCCATGCCAATCTCACAAGGAGCCTGAAGACCCATGATCCGATCCCTTATTACCGCCATGGCAATGGCCGCGGCTCTTGCGCTGGCCCCGTTGCAGCTCGCGCGAGCGCAGATCACGGTGAATGTCGGCGACGGCACGGCCAAGCCGCTGCCGATCGCGGTTCCGCAATTCGATGCTGAAGCCGGTGAGGCGCGCCAGTATGCCGACCAGATCGCCGATGTCCTGCGCAGCGACCTGCGCCTGACCGGACTGTTCGAACTGAAGAACCCGGAAGCCTTCATCCAGCGCGATCTCGATATCGGGGCCGAACCGCGCTTTGCAGACTGGAAGATCATCCAGACCGACGCGCTGGTTGTCGGCGAGACGGAGATGTTGCCTGACGGGCGCCTGCGCGTCGCTTTCCGGCTCTGGGACATCTATGGCGAACAGGTCATGCGCCTTGGCGGCCAGCCCGGCCGGCAATATGTCACGACGCCGGAGAACTGGCGCCGCATCGCGCACAAGATCGCAGACAGCATCTACACACGCCTGACCGGCGAGGAAGGCTATCTCGACACGCGCATCGTTTATATCGCAGAGACCGGCCCGAAGACGGCGCGCGTCAAGAAGCTTGCCATCATGGATGCTGACGGGGCCAACCAGCAGGACCTGACATCGGGCGCGCACACGGTGCTGACCCCGCGCTTTTCCACCTCCGACCAGGAAATCACCTACATGTCCTATGAGGGCGGCCAGCCGCGGGTCTACCTGTTCAATATCGAGACCGGGCGTCAGGAAGTGCTCGGCAATTTCGACGGCATGACCTTCGCACCGCGATTTTCGCCCGACGGTCGCAGTGTCCTGTTCAGCCAGGCACGCGGCGGCAATTCCGAACTCTACATCATGGATCTGCGCACGCGCGAGCAGGAAAAGCTCACCGATCACCCCGATATAGACACATCCCCGTCAATGTCGCCCGATGGGAGCCGGATCGTGTTCACCTCCGACCGTGGCGGATCACCTCAACTTTACGTGATGAGCCGTGACAAGTCGATGACGACCTGTCCGTCGGGCGGGCGCGACACGGCCTGCCGGATCACCTTTGGGGAGGGGCGATATTCGACACCGGTCTGGAGCCCGCGCGGCGACCTGATCGCTTTCACCAAGCAGCTCAGGGGGCGGTTCTATATCGGAGTGATCGGGACGGATGGAAAAGGCGAGCGCCTGTTGACCGAATCCTACCTGGACGAGGGGCCGACCTGGTCGCCGAACGGGCGGGTGATCTCATTTTTTCGTGAGCCCCAACCTGGTGCCGGGCCCCGTTTGTGGTCGATCGACCTGACCGGCAAGAACCTGCGCCAACTGCCCACCCCCACTGAGGCATCCGATCCCGCATGGTCGCCGCTTCTGGACTGATCGCAAGGCTTGGAAATGGCCCTGCGCACTGGCATGGTAACAAATATGACATCTGGAACGAAAGTTCCGTCATGAAGTTGACATTTCTGTCGGCTAAGGCGTGATGCCGATGAAGGCAGCTAACTTGGAGCGTTCAGCGATGAATGATTTTCTGAAGACAACAGCAGTAAGTGCCATTTTGCTGGGGCTCGGGGCCTGCGCTTCCCAGCCAGATCCTGTGGACAATGAGGTGGCGACGGCGCCCGAACCGGTCGAACAGGCGCCCGAGCCGGCGCGCACGGAGACCACCACGTCGACGCAGAGCGAAACAACCAGCACGCCCTTGCGCGAAGCTTATAACGGCCCGCAGCCTGGTTCGCTTGCCGACTTCCGGGTGAATGTCGGAGAGCGCGTCTATTTCGATCTGGACCAGTCGCGCCTCGACACTGACGACCGTGAAATCATCAAGCGTCAGGCGGCCTGGCTGCAGTCCTATCCGGGCTCGCGCATCATGGTGGCCGGCAATTGCGACGAGCGTGGCACGCGTGAGTACAACCTCGCCTTGGGTGAGCGGCGCGCCGCGACGGTGAAGGATTACCTGGTCAGCCTAGGTGTCGATCCTGCGCGGATCGATACGATCTCCTATGGCAAGGAGCGCCCCATCGCGGAAGGTTCCAATGAGCGCGCGTGGGCCCTCAACCGGAACGGCTTCACCCAGATCCTGTCCGGCGCGACCGGATAAGTCCAGGACTGCAATTTCATGACAAAAGCGGCCGGGCTGCCATATTTTGGCCCCGGCCGCTGCCTTATGACGAGCCAATGCACACATTCCGAATCCTGATCGCCTCATCCTGCCTCCTCGTCGGGGCCGCATGGCCCGCCGTCGCCCAAAGCGCGCCGATCCGTGAAGGCGTCACAAGCGCCGAGATTGCCGAGCGCACGCAGGCGCTGCAGCGCGAAAATGCTGATCTCAGGCTGAAGATCTCCGATCTTCGCCGCGACAACTCGCAACTGACCGGCAAGGTGCAGACGCTTGAATTCCTGCTCAGCCAGACCCGCGACGAAATCAACCGGATGCAGGGCGACGACAAGGAAATCGGCCGCCAACTCTCACAGATCCAGACGCGGCTCGACACGATGCAGCAGGCCGTTTCGGCGCTCGAGGACCGCGCGGCTGGCGAGAGCGAGCGAATGGTGACGGTCAGGTCCGCTGACGGGAGCGTGACGCGGCGCCTGGTGCGCACCGCGCAGCCAGACACAACCGATATGGCGCCAGGCGATGCGTCGCAGGCGGCGCCGCAGGATGGTTCAGCGGATGCAAGTCCTGCCGGTGAGGTGGCGGGCGATGGCGCGACATCCCCTGACGACAGCCCACCGCGCCAGACCGGATCGCTCGGAACGATTTCGGCGGAAGACCTTCCCGGAGAAGCAGGCGATTTGTTTTCCGAGGCGAAGTCACGTCTGCTGCAGTTTGATTATCCCGGCGCAGAAGTGGCGTTTCGCGCTTTCCTGGAGGCCTTCGGCGACGATCCGCAGGCTGGCGAAGCGCAATACTGGCTCGGCGAGGTGCTCTACCAGCAGGACCAGTACGAGGCGTCCGGGGCGGCTTATACACAGATGATCCAATCGTATCCCGATGATCCGCGCGCGCCCGATGCGCTGGTCAAGCTGGCACGCTCCATGCGCCTGGTGGGCGACACCAACCGGGCCTGCGCCGCACTGAACCTGCTGCCGCGCAAATATCCCGAAGCCTCCAGCGTGACCCTCAACCTTGCAGCAGTCGAAAATAACCGCTCATCCTGCGCGGGATGACGGGCGAAGGCTGCGGGCAGGGGGCAGGCGCCCGCGTGGACCGCGCGCTGATGGCGCTTGTCGATGACCTGCCCGGCCCGCTCGCCCTCGCGGTATCGGGTGGCGGCGATTCGATGGCGCTCCTGCACATGCTGGCTGGCGACACTGCGGCGGGGCGTGAGCTTGTCTGTCTTACAGTTGATCATGGCCTGCGTGCACAGGCGCGTGAGGAGGCCAGTTTCGTGGCATCGACCTGCCGGGTGCTCGGCATCGCCCACAGGCGTCTCGTCTGGCAAACGCCACGGGCGCGCCAGGCAGATGCCCGTGCGGCGCGCCATGTGCTGCTGGCGCAAGCTGTGCGCGAGAGAGGAGCCCGTTGCCTGCTGACCGGACACACAAGTGACGACCAGGACGAGACCTTCCTGATGCGGGCCAGGCAGGGTTCGTCCTGGTTCGGCCTGGCGGGAATGGACCCGCTGTCGGTGTCGCCAGCCTGGCCGGAAGGTCGCGGCGTCCTGATTGCCCGCCCGCTCCTGGATGTCTCGCGCAGATCCTTGCGTGGCTGGCTGGGCGACCGGGGTCTGGACTGGCGCGATGACCCCAGCAACGAAGATCCCGCTTATGAGCGCGTCCGCATGCGCGCTCTGCTGGCGGGTGCGCCGCGCCTGGCTGGCCGGGTGGGTGCCTGCAGGAACAAGCTCCAGCGACTGCGCCGGACCGAGCTTGGCCACTTGGCGCAACTCATCGGGACGCGGGTCGAGGTGCGCGCTGACGCCACTGTGTGGCTGGATCCGCGCGGTATTGGCCCGGAAAGCTGCCAGCGGATTGTATCGCTTCTTGTGCAGGTGGCTGCAGGTCATTCAAGCCCGCTGCGCGGGGACAGGCTGCGAGAACTCGTGCGCGATATCGGCGCAGGCGGTCCGGCGAAGGCGCGCACATTTGGCGGCGCCTGGCTGGTGCGCAGTGCTGGCGGTGTGCTGTTTGCGCGTGACCCCGGTCTGGTGCCCGGTCCACCTGAGCGGTGCGAAACCGTTTGGGATGGGCGTTTCGAGCGGGCCCCGGACGCCGGCGAAACTGTCGCAGACGGTAGGATGTCGCGCGCCGGATTGCCGCCGGAACAATCCGGTTGGCGCGCACTTGGCGGGCAAAGACTGGACGATCTGCGCAATTGCTGGGAAAAATTGTCGAGATTGTAACAGCAGGTGCGACGTCATGGAGTCGTCAATCCGCGTGAGTGCCACTATGTACTTGTCAAACGGTCCAGTTAGAAAGATCAGAACATGAATATGCGCAACCTGGCGATCTGGGGTCTGATCGCAGCACTCATCATCGGTATGGCAGTTGCCATGCAGGGCAATTCGACGCCGCGCGGCTCAGAAGCGTTTTCCTATTCCCGCGTGCTCAATGAAGCCAATAACGGCAATCTGCGTGAAGTCACGATTGGCGAAACGCAAATCACGGGCGTGACTGAAAACGGGATGCGCTTTCATGCCGACAAGGGCATGTTCGATCCCGATCTCGGCACGCGCCTTAGCGATGCTGGCGTCGATGTCACTTACGACAACAATGAAGGCGGCTCCGCACTCGGCGCGATTTTCTTCAACCTGCTGCCGATCCTGCTGATCCTCGGCCTGTTCCTGTTCATGATGCGCCAGATGCAGGGCGGCGGCGGACGCGGGGCGATGAGCTTTGGAAAGTCGCGCGCGCGCCTGCTGACGGAAAAGCAGGGCCGTGTGACATTCGATGATGTTGCCGGCGTGGATGAAGCCAAGGAAGAGCTGCAGGAAGTGGTCGAGTTCCTGAAGGACCCGTCCAAGTTCCAGCGCCTTGGCGGCAAGATTCCGAAAGGTGCGCTGCTGGTCGGCCCGCCCGGTACCGGCAAGACGCTGATTGCGCGCGCCGTGGCAGGCGAGGCCAATGTGCCATTCTTCACGATTTCCGGGTCCGACTTTGTCGAGATGTTTGTCGGCGTGGGCGCCAGCCGTGTGCGCGACATGTTCGAGCAGGCCAAGCGCTCGGCGCCATGTATCATCTTCATCGATGAAATCGACGCGGTTGGCCGTTCGCGCGGCGCCGGACTTGGCGGCGGCAATGACGAGCGCGAGCAGACGCTGAACCAGTTGCTGGTCGAGATGGACGGGTTCGAAGCCAATGAAGGCGTGATCATCATCGCGGCGACCAACCGGCCCGACGTTCTTGACCCCGCTCTGCTGCGTCCAGGCCGGTTCGACCGTCAGGTCGTGGTGAGCAATCCTGACATTATCGGGCGCGAGAAGATCCTCAAGGTCCACATGCGCAACGTGCCGCTGGCCAAGGATGTCAATTCGCGCACGATCGCACGCGGCACACCGGGCTTTTCGGGCGCAGACCTCGCCAACCTCGTCAATGAAGCGGCCCTGCTTGCGGCACGCCGGGGCAAGCGCGTTGTCTCGATGAGTGAGTTCGAGGACGCCAAGGACAAGGTGATGATGGGCCCGGAGCGACGCTCCATGGTGATGTCCGACAAGGAAAAGGAACTCACGGCCTGGCATGAGGCCGGCCATGCGATCGTGGCCATGAAGGTTCCCTCCGCCGATCCGGTCCACAAGGCGACCATCATTCCGCGTGGCCGCGCGCTCGGCATGGTCATGCAACTGCCCGAGGACGACAAGATGTCGATGTCGCGGCTCGAAATGACCTCGCGTCTTGCCATCATGATGGGCGGGCGCGTCGCAGAAGAATTGAAATTCGGCGACGACAATGTGACCGCCGGGGCCGCTTCGGACATCCAGCAGGCAACACGTCTTGCCCGCGCGATGGTGACCCGGTTTGGTCTGTCTGACGAAATCGGCCCGATCGATTATGCCGATGACCAGGGCGACGTGTTTCTTGGCCAGCAACTCATGCAAAGTTCCCA
>CAYXQV010000078.1:7502-10578 GCA_964467505.1 uncultured Hyphomonadaceae bacterium
GGTTCTGCCGTTCCGGTGATCGGCAAGAAGCGCAAGCCGAAAGATGAAGGCCCGGAAGGCGATTTTGGCGGCGAACCCTCGCCAGCCTGAGCTCCTCCGGGAGCGGGCATCGTCGCAGGCATGTAATCGTGAAGGGCCGGCGCATCCCGTGATGCTCCGGCCCTTTGCTTTATCCGGGGATTGGGCGGGTTGCGCTTGCCCGGTCTCAGCCGCCCGCCGGGACCTCGGTGAAGCGCCCGCCTTCTGCGGCAAGCCGCTTGAGGGTTTTGGCCGGCGCGAACCGTTCATCCTGCGCGCCAAGCCGTTCCATCGTCGCCAGCAGTGCCTGTGCGCCGACCATGTCGCCATAAAGCATCGGTCCGCCCTTGTCGGCTGGCCAGCCATAGCCGTTGAGCCAGACAATATCGATGTCGCTGGCGCGCTGGGCCATCCCTTCCTCGAGGATTTTCAGGCCCTCATTGATCATCGGGTGAATGCAGGTGGCGATGATCTCCTCCTGCGCGGGTGCGCTGCCGGCTTCGACGCCCGTGACCTCGGCGATGATCTTCGCGGTCAGGTCGGACGCAATTGGCTGGCGGTTTTCGTCATAGTCGTAATAGCCAGCGCCCGTCTTCTGGCCACGGCGGCCAGCCTCGCACAGCGCATCGCGAATCGGGTTGGCTGTCTTTGCCCCGGGCTTCCAGCCGATATCAAGCCCGGCAAGGTCGGACATCTGGTAAGGGCCCATGCGGAAACCGAAAGCGTTCAGCGCAGCGTCCACATCCCAGGGCATTGCGCCTTGGCTGACCAGCTTCTGGGCCTGGGCCTGCCGGGCGTACAGGATGCGGTTGCCGACAAATCCGGGGCACACCCCCACAAGCACGGCGATCTTGTTGATCGTCCTGGCCAGGTCCATGCAGGTCATCACGACATCATCGGCGGTCTGCGCGGCGCGCACGATCTCCAGCAGCTTCATGACATTCGCCGGCGAGAAGAAGTGCAGGCCGATCACGTCCTGCGGGCGCGAGGTGACTGCTGCGATCTCGTCGATATTCAGCGCCGAGGTATTGGTCGCAAGAATCGCGCCGGGCTTCATGGTGGCGTCGAGACCGGTGAAGATCTTCTTCTTCAGGTCCATGTCCTCGAACACCGCCTCGATGACGAGATCGCAATCGGCCAGTTCTGACATGTCCAGCGTGCCGTCGAGCCGGCCCATGCGCGCCTCGACCTCATCTTGCGGGAAGCGGCCCTTGTCGGCGCTGCGCTGGTAATTGCCCCGCACCACGCCAAGGCCGCGCTCCAGCGCCTCCTGTTTCGTCTCCAGGATCGTTACCGGGATGCCGGCCGTGGCGAAATTCATCGAGATGCCGCCGCCCATCGTTCCGGCACCGATGATGCCAACCCTCGCAATGGCCCGGCGCGGCGTGGTGTCCGGAATGTCTGGAACTTCCCAGGCCGCACGCCCGGCCGTTGCGATATAGCTGGCCACTTCGTCGGTTGTGAATGTCATCGCATCGCTCATTTCGTCTCTCTTCCCTTTTTGTTGTGTGTGTCCAGTTCTGGAGCCGCCCTAATGAACCCAGCCGCCCGGCGCATTGGTGCGGTAGCCAAGGGCGAGATAGGCTGCATCAATGAGGCTCTGGCCGCGCTCATTGACCAGCAGGCCGGCGCCCATGCGGTTCATTGTATAGCTGAAGGCCATGGCGCATTCCGGATCGGCAAACCCGATCGAGCCGCCGGCGCCGACATGTCCGAATGCCGCTTCCCCGATGATCGCGCTCATCTGGTCGCCCATGGGCAGGGCGCGATTGTCCATCGACTTCATGAATCCGGATGAATAGCGTGTTGGCACCAGCAGCGTGGCATCACGCGAGGTGGCGACCGAGACCCGCGACATGTGCGCGGCGCGGTCCCTCGAGACGAGCGAGCCGTCATTGACCGCGAGCGGGGTGTACATTGCGACCTGTCCGCGCGCATTGGAAATCCCGCCGGCGCCGCCGATCTGCGCCTTGTGGGCCTGCGGGTCGTTGGGCGACCAGCCGCCGGAGTTCAGGAAGGACAGCGCCTGGATCGAGGTGGGTTCGGACAGCAGTTTCCGGGTAAATTCGCTCAGCTCGTCGCCGGGGGCCGGTATGTTGGCAATGATCGGTGCGATATGCGGGGCGATACCGTCAGGCAGGCCAATCCAGAATTTCGCGCCGGTCGGGCCTGCCACTTCATCTGCAAAGAACTGCCCGAGCGACTTGCCCGAAACGCGCCGGACAAGCTCGCCGACCGTCCAGCCGAAATTGACCATATGATAGCCGTTGCGTGTGCCCGGCTCCCAGAAGGGTTCCTCGTCCTCCATGCGCGAGACCATGTAGTCCCAGTCGAGAAAGCCGCCTTCGCGCACCGGCGCACGCAGGGCGGGCAGGGCGCTTTCATGGTTCAGCATCATCTGAACGGTGGTCTTGTCCTTGCCATGCTTGCCATATTCCGGCCAGTAATCGGTGACCGGCGCGTGCAGTTTCAACGCGCCCCGGTCGATCAGGATATGGGCGCAAAGCGCCGTGGCCGCCTTGGTGCAGGAAAAGATACAGCTCGCTGTGTCCTCGCCCCATGCCTCGCCGGTTTCCTCATTCGCGCTGCCACCCCAAAGGTCGACCATGGTCTCGCCATTGACCGAAAGGCAGACCGAGGCGCCGACCTCGCCCCGCTCAGCGAAGTTACGCTCGAACTGGGTTTTCAACTCGGCGAATTTCGGGTCGCAATGCCCGTGCACGCTGGCGCTCATCTCCGGCCTCCTCATGACTTTTCAAATGGCGACTATGCGCCGGGCTGCACATGGCTGGCAAGCACAGCCGCGCTTGACGCAGAGGTAGCGCTTGTCGCATCAAGTGGGGCTGTGATTGGAGGCAAGCGCGTTGAGTTCAAGATTCCCGGTTCGCGAGAAGAAAAAGGCGCGATCACGCGCGGCACTGATCGCTGCGGCGCGTGAGCTGTTCCATGCGCGCGGGTATGAGGAAACCACGCTGGAAGAGGTCGCCGAGCGCGCCGGCCTGCATGTCCAGACCCTGTATCGCCATTTTGCCACCAAGCAGGAACTGGCACTGGCCGG
>CAYXQV010000079.1:0-10557 GCA_964467505.1 uncultured Hyphomonadaceae bacterium
ATTATGGCTTCTCGACCACGGTCTGTACGCCCTGCTCCCTGGCGCAGGATGTTGGTCTCGGCCTTGGCACGCAGGCCGGTCAGAAGCGGCTGACCGAAGTGTTGAACAAAGCCGGATTTGCCAATGTGCGCCGCGCCGCAGAGACGCCAACCAACATGGTCCTGGAAGCGCGCGCTTAGCAGGCTCCAGTCTGCTCCTGACCAGATCACAAAATTCACCCCGCCAAGCGGTTCAATTTGGCCGGAAACCGCCCTAATGTCCTTCCAGGATCCGCGCGCCTGTGCCCCCGCCGCGGCTAGCGCGGGAGACATTGATGCGTTTGATCTCGCCTACACCGTCTCGTATGCGGCGGAGCCCGCCCATTCCGATCGGTACTTACCCATCGAGGACGATATAAACGACGCCATTGCCACGCGCCAGGAAGACGGATTGAGCCCGCCGCAAGGCGGCTCTGCTGGTCCTTGACACCTGCGGATCGGCGGTATTCCCTCCAGTCATCAGGTGGGGATGGGATCGGTGTCCGACGAAAAATTACTGGCGCAATGCGGCTGCGGCAAGTTGAAGGTTGAACTCGACGGCGTCACCGAGTCGCGTTTCCTGTGTTGCTGTTCGGAATGCCAGCGCCGGACAGGCTCGCTTTTCTCGTCCAGTTGGTATTACATCACTGACACGGCGCGCCATCTTGAAGGCGATTACGGAGCCTTTCCGCGCGTGGGCACGAAAGGCACACGTTACAATTTCCATTTCTGCACTTCATACGCCTCGACTTCGCCTGCGACCCACACATTTCGGCGGCGCGGATGGAGTGGTGGGGAAGGGGGCGGATCCGGGTTCGTGATCGGCGAGCGACGCTTTGCGTCATGGAGCATGCGCGAAGTCAGGCGTCCGTCCTGGCGGCGGGCTGTGAAGGTGGATTTCGCCTTGCTCTATCCACCCTGCGCACCCGAAGCACCACTGGCGCCGCTCAGCGCGGGGCGCGTTTGGCGAGGATGCGCTGGAGTGTGCGCCGGTGCATGTTGAGCCGCCGGGCCGTTTCGGACACATTGTGGTTGCACAATTCATAGACCCGCTGGATATGCTCCCAGCGCACCCGGTCAGCGGACATCGGATTGTCCGGCGGGGCGGGTTTGTCCTCCGGCGAACTTGTAAGCGAGCGGACGATATCTTCGACATCTGCAGGCTTGGAGAGATAGTCGACGGCCCCGGCCTTGACCGCGGCGACGGCTGTGGCAATCGCACCATAGCCTGTCAGGATAACGGCGCGCGTTTCGGGGTTGTGCTCATGCAATACCTCGATCACGTCGAGGCCCGATCCGTCTTCCAGGCGCAGGTCGAGCACCGCGAAGGCAGGCGGGTTGAGACGCGCAATGTCCTTTGCTTCCGCCACGCTGGAAACCGCAGAGACCAGGAAGCCACGCTGGGTGAGCGCGCGCGCAAGACGCTGCAGGAACGGGCCATCATCATCGAGGACCAGGCAGGTGCGGTCCTCGATGCTCTTCAATGCCTCGTGCAGTGTCACTGTGACGGGGCGGTCGGTTCGTGTCTGTTCGGTCATATCAACTTGTCATATACTGTTTTCGGGTTGCGCTTCCAGCCTTTTCCGTGGCCACAGCGCCTGGACGACAGCGCCGGTGCGCGGGGGTGTGCGATTGCGGGTGGCGATCCGGCCCCCAGTCTGCTCGACCAGGGTTTTTGCAATAAAGAAGCCAAGCCCCATGTCGCCGCCGCCCTTCTGGGCTTCTCCGCGCTGGGAAACATAGGGCTCGCCGAGCTTGGGGATGATTTCCGGCGCAAAGCCCGGCCCGTCATCGGTGATCGTCACGATGATCTGGTCGTGTGTCCAGCTTGCCTTTGCGTGCACCTCGCGATGGGCAAAACTGACCGCGTTCTCGATGAAGGCCGACAGTGCGTGCAGGGCTTCAGGGCTGCGGTGAAGCGTCGGCGCCTTTGCGTGCGCGCCTTCGCCCGGCTCCCAGGTGACACGCACATCCACGCCAAGCCCCTTGTGCGGTGCGGCGGCCTCTTCGACAAGCGAACGCAGCGGCATGCGGGCATGGACGATATCGCTCGCCTCGCGCGCCTCGCCCAGCTGGCGCAGTATGGTGCGGCAGCGCTCGGCCTGCTCGGCGATCAGGGCGGCATCCTCATGATGGGGATCATCAACCGGCGTGCCCGCGGCCATCTCCTTGGCGACAAGATGAATGGTTGCGAGCGGCGTGCCCAGTTCATGAGCCGTCATCGCGGACATGGCGCCGATTGCCGACAGGCGCTGCTCGCGCGCCATCACCACCGAGGCAGCATCCAGCGCACGCACCAGCCGCGCCTCGTCCTGGCTGACGCGCAGTGCCGATACCGCGAAAAACCCACCGCCCACGGCCAGCGCCACCAGGTGCCCCCACCGGAACAGGGCGGGAATGTCGGGCGGTCCATCGCCCGACCAGGGTAGCGGCATCGCCAGCCGCGTCATCGCCAGCGCAAGGACCAAGGCGAGGCTCGCCAGCAAACCGGCCTGCCAGGCGCGCAGCGTCAGCGCCGCCACGGTCACTGGCGCGAGCAGCAGCAGCAGGAATGGATTTGCAAGTCCGCCCGTCAGCGCGATCAGCGCCGCCAGCTGCACCGTGTCGAAGCCAAGCTGAAGCGCCGCTTCCCAGCCACGCGCCAGCCGCTGCGAGGGAAATGCCAGCGAGAGAACGACGTTCAGCCAGGCCGAAGCGGAAATGACCGCCAGGCAAAGCGCAATCGGCAATTGGAAACCGAGACCGAAATGGACAAACACGACGGCAACTGTCTGCCCGGCCACGGCCAGCCATCTCAGCGCGATGAATGTGCGCAGGCGCGTGCGCCCAAGCGCCGACTGCGCCGAGCCCAGCCCTTCCGGCGTCAGTGTGAACGGCGTGTCGACGGGCTCGGACCGGTCAGGGCTTGCGGACTCTTCCATATCGAACCTATGTGGCAACCCGCCGCCTGTGCAAAGCCCCCTGCAAGAGCAATCTGCTACCCAAGACGCAAAACAAGTTATTTGAGGCGAATTATGGGCCTGTCACGTATCGCACTGATCTTTACGCTCGCAGCCCTCGCCGGCTGCGGCCCGGGCGGGCAGGCTCCCACTGCTGGCGGCGCCAAGGCTGGCTGCATGACGCGGGCTTATGGAGAGATTGGTGGGCCGGTTGCGCTGACTGATCATACCGGCCTGCGGGTCACCGAGGCTGACTTTGAGGGGCGCGCGTCAATGGTCTATTTCGGCTTCACCTATTGCCCCGACATCTGCCCGATGACGCTTGTCACGCTTGAGCAGGCCTATGGGAAACTTCCCGACGGCGTTGCCCCGCCGCGCACCATCCTGATCACGGTCGACCCCGAGCGCGACACGCCCGAAGCCATGAAGGCCTATATCGAGACCGAGGTATTCCCTGATGACATTGTCGGTCTGACCGGTTCGCCAGCCGAAATCCGCGCGGCGGCCAGCGCCTTCAGCGCAGACTATCAGCGTATCGAGGCGCCTGACAGTCTTTCGGAGTACACGATGGACCATACCTCCATCCTTTACCTGATGGACGAGAACTGGGAGTTGAAGACCTTCTTCACCCACCAGGATGATGCCGACAGCATTTCTGCCTGCCTTGCCGAGCATCTTGGCTGAGGCGCATGCACAAGGTGGGGCCTGGCGACAAGTCACTTTGTAACTAAGTGTGGCCGGCCCGGCATGGTGCGCCTGATTTTGCCCCGGTCACATATCCCGCGGAGGTTTCAGCCGCCGCTTGGTGCGGTGGTCCTCAGCGCTTTCGCCTGTCACCTTCTGGCCGCGCATGTAATGGCGTTGCCAGCGCTCCTTCATCGCCTCGGCCTCACGGCTGTTCAGGCGTTTGTTGAAATCGGCACGGCTGTCGCGCCAGGCTTCATACTCGGCGACAAGGTCGGGATTGGCCGACAGGTTCATGCGTTTGGGTTCGATCTGTTCAAGACGGCCATGCTCGATCAGCGTGATGAAGCAGAACGGCTCGTCCTTCAGGAAGGTGACGCGCCCGGGCCGGGTCATCTGCCAGTTCATGGTGAAGGGAAAGGGCAGCCAGTCGGTCTCGATCAGGCCGGTCAGCGGCGCGGCGCCGTCCTTGGGCCAGTTTGGCGCGCCGGTTGCCCACACGCCCCAGCCCGGAGGCGTGCGAAACAGGTGACCGGTATGAAAGGTGACGATCCCGCGGCGGAAATGGCTATCGACAAATGAGCTGAGCGCGCGTGGATCGCTGCCGGTGGTAAACCTGATGTCCTCGGCGGCCGGTCCGCCATTCCATTCGATGGTCACATCCATGGGCGCGAGAATTTCCCAGCCGGTGGAATTGGCCATGGTCAGCGGCAGGCAGCGATAGGGGTGGCGGTCGGGAAACGCGTCCATCCAGTCGCGCTGGCTGCGTGCCGGCACGATCGTCGGCGCGATATTGTGGATCTTGTAGCAATCGAGCTGCATGGTGGGTGGGGCTCCCTTGAGGGCTTGACCATTTGCCCAAGGCTTGCCGAATGAGGGTCATGGCCGCAACCCCTGATAACCTTTTCGCCTTCCTCGACGCCAGGCAAATCGCGCATGAAACCCGCTGGCATGCGCCTGTCTTCACGGTTGAGGAGGGGCGCGAGCTGAAAGCCGCGATGCCTGGCGGGCACACCAAGAACCTGTTCATGACGGACAAGGATGGCAATGTCATCCTGATCGCCGCCCATGCCGACAGCGAGTTGCCGCTCAACCGCCTCCACCGCGCGATTGGCACGCGCAGGCTCTCATTTGCCAGCGCGCAGCTGATGGAAGAGCTGCTTGGCGTCACACCCGGCTCCGTCACGGCCTTTGCGCTGATCAATGACCGGCAGGCCCGGGTGCGCTTTCTCGTCGACAAGGCGCTGATGGACCATGACCCGCTGAATTTCCACCCGCTCACCAATACCGGCACGACGTCCGTCTCGCGCGCCGATTTCCAGCGGTTCGTCGCTGCGACCGGCCATGAGCTGTCCGTGATCGATTTTTCATCGCTGGAATAGACGTGCTGCCAGCCGGCGCGCGCAAGGTGAGACATTGCGGTTGTGGCCGACTTCGCCCATAGACACTCCGACTGCCAATTCTTTTCAGCTCGATACCTGGATACAGACAAGGGTCATGGACGGGGAAACACTCAGCCGCGCCGCAATTGGCGCTGACACTGCGCCATTGCGCCGGCTGCGGCTCGCGATCACGTCCTATCGCTCGGCGCCGAATGTCGGCGGACAGGGCGTTTATGTCGATTATCTCTCCCACGCGCTGGTTGAGCTTGGCCATGAGGTGGATGTCATTTCCGGCCCGCCCTATCCGCAGCTCGATCCGCGCGTCCGACTGGTCCGGCTGGCCTCGCTCGACCTCTATGCGCAGCCGCATAATGGACATTTCGCGCTGCGCCCGCGCCACCTGCTCAGCGCGACTGATTCTTACGAGTATTTTGCCCATCTTTCCGGCAAGTTCGTCGAGCCGTTCACATTTGGCCAGCGTGCCTTTCAATATCTCGCCCGCCATCGCGACAGTTATGATGCGGTGATCGACAACCAGACCCTGGCAAGTGGCATCCTGGCGGTCCAGCAGCGCCTTCGCCTGCCGCTCCTGACCATGATCCACCATCCGATCACGCATGACCGGCGCCTGGCGGTGGCCGCTGCAAAGGACCGGACGCATCGCATGCTGGCGCGTCGTTGGTACAGTTTCCTGAAGATGCAGATGCGCGTTGCCCCGCAGCTTGCCCACATCACCTGCCCTTCGCACAGTGCACGGCGCGACATCGTCTCCGAGTTCGGTGTCGATGCCAGCCGTGTCACGCCAATTCCGCTTGGCATTGATGCCCGGGCCTTTCGCCCGATGCCGCAGGTCACCCGCAAGCCGGCGCGTCTTGTCACCACCGCGAGCGCTGACATACCGCTGAAGGGGCTGGCCATACTGATCGAGGCGTTTCATTCGCTGCTGGCGCAATTCCCCGCGCTTGAACTGACCGTCATTGGCACGCTGAGAAAGGGCGCGGCGCGCGATCTCATCGCCCGTCTTGGCCTTGAGAGCCGCATTCGCTTTGTCCATGGCCTGAGCCGCGAGGAGATGGCGCGCGAGTTCAACGAGGCCACGATTGCGGTGACGCCGTCGCTCTATGAAGGTTTCGGGCTGCCGGCCGCCGAGGCGATGGCCTGCGGCGCACCCGTTATTGTCAGTGACGGCGGCGCGCTTCCGGAGGTTGCCGGCGCGGCTGGCCTGGTCGTCCCAAGGGGCGATGCGAAGGCGCTCGCCGAAGCAATTGCCGGGCTGCTGAACGATCCGCGCCGGCGTGAAGCGGTCGCAGACGCCTGTCTGGCGCGCGCGCGCGAGGTCTTTGACTGGCGGGTCATTGCGCCGCGATATGATGGCCTTATCCGACAGGCCATGGCGCCGGCATGCTGACGGCCCGGCTGAAACACCTGCGGCTTGCCCCCGGTGCGCGGGTCCTCGATCTCGGCTGCGGCGAGGGGCGTCATGTCCATGGACTGCATATGCGCGGCGATGTCGACGTGGTCGGGCTTGACCTGGACCCCGCGTCCATCCTGAAGGCCCGCGAGGGGCTTGCCTGGCTCGAACGCGAGGGGCTTGCGCCGACGGGGGGCAGTGCGCGCCCGCTGACCGGCTTTCTTGCTGGCGATGCCACACGCCTGCCATTTGCCGAGGATGCATTCGACGCGGTGATCTGCTCGGAGGTTCTCGAACACCTGCCGGACTATCATGCCGCGCTGGCGGAAATGCGCCGGGTGCTGAAACCCTCTGGCCGGCTGTGTATCACCGTGCCGCATGGCTGGCCGGAGCGGATCTGCTGGCGGCTTGCCCCGCCGCCCGGCGGCTATCCCTACCAGCCCGGCGGGCATGTGCGCATCTTCGACGAGGTTGACCTGCGCTGCTCGGTCGAGCGCCATGGCTTTCGCATAGCCCGGCGCCATCATGCCCATGGCCTGCACAGCCCCTATTGGTGGCTGAAATGCCTGTTCTGGCAGCGTGACGGGGACCACCCGCTGGTCAGGGCCTATCACCGCTTCCTGGTCTGGGACCTGATGAAACGGCCCTGGCTGACGCGCGCTGCCGAGGCGGTCACTGCGCCTGTCATGGGCAAGTCGCTGGTGATGTACTTCGATGGCAGGCCAGCAGCACAATGAGGGATTTTATCGCGCCCTGCGGCCCGCCTGCGCATCTGGAACCGTTTGGCGGCGCGGTGCGGCGCATCATCGCGCTTCAGGATCGTCGCGGCCTTGTCGCCTGGTTCGAGGATGGCCCGTTTGATCCGTGGAACCATGTCGAATGCGTGATGGCGCTGAATGCCATGGGCGAGGAGACCCGCGCTGCGCGTGGCCTTGACGGGCTTGCCGCCTGCCAGGCGCGCGATGGCAGCTGGCTTGGCGAGTATGGCAATGCCCTGCCGATGGCCGATCGCGATCATCTCTCCCGCGAGCCGGCACCGGCCTTCCGTGACACCAATTTCGCCGCCTATGTCGCCACCGGCGTCTGGCACGATGCGCTCATGTGGAACGACAGGGCGCGCAGCGCGGCGTGGTGGCCAATGGTGCGCGCGGCAATGGATTTCGTCACCTCGCTGCAGGCGCCGGGTGGCGAGATAAGCTGGTGCGCCGAGGCCGCCGGAACATCTGCCGATGATGCGCTGGTCGCTGGCAATTCCTCGATTGCGCGTAGCCTGGAGTGCGCGATTGCGCTGGCGGGCTGGCTTGGGGAAGACGCCGGGGGCTGGCCCGACGCGCGCGACCGCCTGGTGGCTGCGCTGAGCGGTGCGCCGACACGGTTTGACCGCTCCGGCAAGGGCGCGCGCTATGCCATGGACTGGTATTACCCGGTCTTGTCCGGCGCGCTTGACCAGAAGGATGCCCGCGCGCGGCTGGACCGTGGCTGGGAGCGGTTCGTGGCGCCGGGAGTGGGCTGTCGCTGCGTGGCCGACGAGCCCTGGGTGACGGTGGCTGAAAGCGCGGAACTTGTCATGGCGCTCCTGCATGTCGGCCAGCGCCGGCGCGCGCGCGCCCTCTTCGAGGCGCAGCTGCGCCATATGGACACTGACGGGGCTTTCTGGATGGGCCGGCAATTTGCCGAAGACATCTTCTGGCCGCTTGAAAAACCCGGCTGGACGCAGGCTGCAATGATCCTTGCCGGCGACGCCCTTTGGGGTGCCACGCCGGCCTCGCGGCTGCTGGTTTCATAGTTTTCGCAGCACGCGCAGGCTTCTGGCTGCCTCGATTTCCTCGAACAGGTCAGACGCCAGCGCGCGCTTGTAGATCTCGAAAGGCGGGCGCCCGCCATCGGCAGGATCTGGAAACACATCATGGATCGCCAGATATCCGCCAGCCATCAGGTGCCCGCTCCAGCCGCGCCAGTCAGCCAGCGCATGCTCCATCGTATGCCCGCCATCGATGAACAGGAAAGACACTGGTGTGCGCCAGTTCGCGGCAATAGTGGGCGAGCGCCCGACAATCGGGATCACGGTGCCTTCCAGGTCCGCCCGCCGCAGCGTGTCGCGCAGGAAGGGCAGCGTGTCGACGGCGCCGGCGGCCGCGTCCCAGACCTCCTCGTCGAAATAATCCCAGCCGGGCTGGTTTTCCTCTGATCCGCGATGATGGTCGAGCGTGAACAGCACACCGCCCGCAGCCTTGCAGGCCGCTCCGATATAGACTGCGGACTTGCCGCACCAGCTGCCGATTTCGAGGCAGGGACCGCGCTGCGCCGCCTGGCTGGCAACTGCATGCAGCACCGCGCCCTCATCGGGGTCAAGGAAGCCCTTGACTGTGGACACATCGATGGGCAGGCGCGGATGCGCGCGCGGTGCGTTGTTTTCACTGCCCGGCTGCCTTGTGCTCATGCTGCGCGCTTTCCTGTTGATGCATTTTCCGAAAGTGTGGATTGCCTGCCTTGAATGCTGACCCAAAGTCAGGGTCAAGCCACCCCTTCGCATTCGCGCGCACGCACGCTATGTTTCCGGCCATGAGCAAATCCCCTGAAGAGGCCGCACACGAGCTGTTCAAACAGGCGCTTGGCGTAACAGCCAAGGCGATGAGTGCGCAAAAGGACCTGGAAGTGAGCTATTCGGCTGACGGGCCGACCAGCAGCGAGGACCGTCTCGTCCTGCGCCCGCCGCCGCGCCAGCTTACCGCAATCCTCGCTGCGCGCGCTCGCGGGGAAGCCGATGCACTCGCCCTGCGCCGGGCCCATCACAATCCCGAGGCGCATCAGCGCCACCAGCCGCAGGGCGATTTGCCGCGCCAGGTCTATGAGGCAGCCGAGACTGCCCGGATCGAATCGATCGGCGCATCGAAGCTTGACGGTACGGCGGCCAATCTTGATGCCGCTCTGGTCGCACGTTGCGAGCGCGAGGGCTATGCCCGGATGGAGGATCGCCAGGACGCACCGCTGGCCCCGGCGCTGGAATTCCTGCTGCGTGAGCGGCTGACCGGGCGGGCGTTGCCGAAGGAGGCCGCCGGCATTGCCGGGATGTGGCGCGAGGAGATCGATTCCAAGGCGGGCGGGTCGCTGGAAAAGCTGATCTCGCAGATCGATGACCAGGCGGCCTTTGCGCGCACCGTGCGCGAAATGATCCGGGACCTGACAGCATCCGACGATCCTTCCGAGCTGGATGAAGAAGAGGACGGCGATAACCAGAACGATGACGGCGCCAGCAATGACGATAATGATGGCGAGATGGAGGGCGATGAGTCTCCGGAAGGCGGCTCTGCCGAACAGATCGAGGCAGGCGAAAGCGACGATGCCGAGGGCGAGGAAACCAATGTCTCGATTGATGCCGATGCCGACATGGAAGGCGATGACCAGGTCGACGAGGATGATGACGGCGCCCAGCCGCTGCGCCCGAACTATTCCGAGGGCGACGAGAAGCGCGACTTTGCTTATCGCATCTTCACCCGCGCGCATGACGAGGTCGCCCAGGCACCCGATCTGTGCGATCCGGAGGAGCTGACCCGGCTGCGCGCCTATCTCGACCACCAGCTTCAGGGGCTCCAGGGCGCGGTCTCCAAGCTCGCCAACAAGCTCCAGCGCCGGCTTATGGCCCAGCAGAACCGCTCCTGGAGTTTCGACCTGGAGGAGGGCGTGCTTGACACAGCCAAGCTGACCCGCGTGGTGACGGACCCGACCGCCCCGCTCACCTTCAAGCAGGAGGATGACTCGCAATTCCGCGACACGGTGGTCACGCTGCTGCTGGACAATTCCGGCTCGATGCGCGGACGCCCGATCATGGTCGCGGCCCTGTGCGCAGATATCCTCGCGCGCACGCTGGAGCGCTGTGCGGTCAAGGTCGAGATACTCGGCTTCACCACCAAGCAGTGGAAGGGCGGGCTGGCCCGCGAGGACTGGGTGAGGGCAAACAAGCCGGCAGGACCCGGGCGCCTCAATGACATTCGCCACATCATCTACAAGTCCGCCGACGCACCCTGGCGCCGGTCGCGCCGCAATCTTGGCCTGATGATGCGCGAGGGCCTGCTGAAGGAGAATATCGACGGCGAGGCGCTGCTCTGGGCGCATGACCGGCTGGT
>CAYXQV010000080.1:0-10305 GCA_964467505.1 uncultured Hyphomonadaceae bacterium
CCGCTACAACGCCGAGGCAGGTCTTCCTGCAGTTTACCCTTCGTCCGCATGCGCTCTTCAACTGAGCCAGCCGGAGTGTTTGTGACGCTGCCAAAGGCGTCATTCTGAAACGTGCATTCCTCCCTTGTTTGCACCAACTAAGGCCCTGCTTCCATGTACCGGAAGCGGGGCCACTTTTCTTTGACTCATCCGCGGATCCGGCGCGTAAGCGCCGACGCGCAGTCGCGCTCGGCCTCGCGTTGCAAGGATCGGTTTCGATCCATGCCGCTTGGTATCAGGCATCTCGAGGGCTTAGCATGCGGACGCTCTTTGCGAGCTTGTCGAGTTCCTGAAGGATCAGGTCCTTTTTTTCGAAGACACGATTTCTCGCTCCGCCAACCGATGCCGCCATGAGGGCCGCCCCCGGGATGCTCGGTAACAGAATGGATATTCCAGAAGCATTCGGGACCGTTTCTCCGTCCGTCATGGCGTAACCAGCCCTGACGGTGTCGGCAACCTTTTGAGGCGCGAGAGGCGCCGTTTGCCGCCAATGCGCATTCGAAACTTCTGCCCGAGTTCGCCAGGCGATTGCGCTGATTTGCTCGGAGGTGTCGAAGCGCATCAGACTCCAGCCCGGCGCGCTACATGCGAGAGGCAGCAACATGCCTGATTCGACACGAGCACGATCGGGATCTCGCGAGCGATGGACGAGCAGTAATTGCGCATAGATGCCGTTTCTCATCGCCAGGCTCGACGTTTCACCGGTGGCGATGCTAAGCTCTCTCAACAAGCCCGGCAGCCGACCCGCGCGTTTGTGGCGTTGTCCCATCCAGTTGCCGAGTAACTGGATCCGCAAAGTCGGGTAGAGCAGTTTGGACCGTCGGTCGCGTTCAAGGTAACCGCGGTCGATAAGTGTCTTGATGAGCATCGACATGCTCGATTGCGGAACGTTCAGGTGTTCACAAAGCTGGCTGAGGCTGAGCGGTTCCTGTTTGAGTGCGAAGGCTTCAAATATGTCCAAAGTCCGCACTGTCGATTTTACTGCCGTCATATGTGCATCCTCCCAGTGATGCGGTCATCGTTTGTTGTTTTTATTCATGTTTGGGGGTCGCGGTCTCTTTATTCGCGCGATCTCCGCCGGGTAGAGGGCGTCAAAGCTGCATATGGCAAGGGGGCTCTCAACCGCCCGGTGTTTGCGCCTGGCTCGTGTCACCGAGAGAAAGCGCAGCCATGACCGAGCGGGCAGGGCAAGGCCGTGGAGGTATGGTCGGGTGGCGGATTTTTGTTGATCCGCACGGCGCCGTCGCTCAGAACATGTATTCACCGCCATTCACGTGCAAGGCAGTGCCCGTGACGAACTTGCCGCTCTCGCCCGCCAGGTAGAGGCAGGCCTCGGCGATGTCGTCGCACTCTCCGCCATGTTTGATGGCCAGGTTCTTCAGGACCTGATCCAGGTCTATGTGAACATACTGGCTTTGGTCGCGCACTGTTTCAATTGCACCGACGACCACTGTATTGGCCGTAATTTCGTAAACTCCGTATTCACGCGCAATCGCTTTTGAAAGGCCATGCATGCCCGCTTTGGCCGTGATATTGGCCGCGCGATTGGAAATATGCCCGGCGAACCCGTCATAACCCGAGATATTTATGATTCTGCCCCATTTTCGTTCCCGCATTTTCGGCAGGACCAACCGGGCGCCGTAGAAGCATGAATTCAGGTTCGTATTGATCACGGATTGCCACGTATCCGGTGTGATATCCTCAAACGCCATTCGGTGGCGTACCCCGACATTGTTCACAAGAATGTCTGTCGGCCCGAATACCCGCTCCGTTTCGATCACCATATCCTCAAACTGAGCCGGATCGGAAACGTCTGCCATGATCCCATGAGCGCTTCCGCCTGCATCAGTGATTGTGGAGACGACGTCGTCGACCTTGTCGCGGCTTCTCGATCCGTTCACGATGACATTCGCCCCCTCCCGCGCAAACATCTCCGCGATTGCCCGGCCAATGTTTTGCCCCGAACCCGTCACGATTGCTGTTTTATTGATGAGTCGAGATGTCATTTTCCTACTTCCCTATCTTATGCCGTTCGACGGTTATGTTCCGTCGTTTTCAGCGATGTCGCCCCCATTTTCAGAGCACTGCCTTTGGCGTTTCGGGCGCCTGTTTGGCGATTGTTCCGGCGGGTTCGTCGACCTCAAGGAAGAAGGGCCCCAGACAGGCGAGCGCGATGAAACCCGCCAGGATGAAGAACGCCACATCGTAGCTGCCCGCCGCGTCGTAGATGAACCCTGCCAGGGGTGACGCCGCTGCAGAAAAGGGAAGTTCGATCCAGGTCAGCAACCCCATGGCCAGGCCAAGCGAGCGGATACCCAATGTTCGCGACAGCGCATAGGTCCGCATCGATGACAGGGATGAATAGCCAAGCCCGAAAAACGTCGCCGCGCAGAGAAAGAAATAAACCGATCCCGCGATTGCAAACATCAAGAGCCCGCTGGCCTGCAAGGCCAGGGCTATCCATAGCGTTCTGCGCAATCCCAGTATGTCGGCCATCCAGCCTGTGATCGGTTTGCCGATGATCGAGGCGAGCGCGACTGCCGACAGGATGAGGGCGGCCTGGCTGTTCGTCAGTCCGGATTCGACCGCGTGCCCGAAAAGATGGACCATGATCACAATTGCGACGCACACCATGGGCCCGAAAGTCAGGCCGCAGGCCCAGAGCGCCCGGGTCGCGAGCATCCGCTTCCATGTCCAGTTCACCTGGTCAATCGGGCGTATCACGGGGGCTCTTGCTGCCTGACCCGATTTTTGCGTTCCCTGCCCGTCCGGCACCTCTCCAATCGTTTCCGGTCCATCTTTCAGGAGAAAGAGGATGGTCGGCAGGAGAATGCCCGCCACAGCAATGGCAAAGATAAAAACCGCCGTACGCCATCCAAATGTATTGACCAGGTCATTCAGGATCAGCGGCAAGGAAACACCCGCGATCGATGCTCCGAGAACTGACAGACCGAGGGCCCGGCCCCGGAACCGGTCAAACCACCTGGCAACGATCAGGCTGCGAACCAGCGGGCCAACCGCAGCGAGAGCAATTGCAGCAAGCACGGCCTTGGCCAGGTATAAATGCCAGAGGGATGTTGCATTCGCGAGGACAATATATGACAGGACGAGCGAAACGGCCCCGAACAACATGATGCGCTTTGGAGATGTCTTGTCGGCTGTTCGCCCGACAAATGGAGAGATGATCGCCGTCACAATCATCGTCGCAGACAGCGCGAGTGATATTTGCCCACGGCTACCATCCGCCAGCGTATCTGCGAGATGGGGTAAAAGAATCCCGTTGGCATAACCGCTCAGGCCAGTCGTGAAAAAACCAACAGCAATCGCGCCCGCAACGATGTACCACCCGTAAAAGATTTTTGTCGGGCTCATGATTCTTCCAATTGGAACATCCCAGGAATACAGGGCAGTAACAGTATCCGTTAAAGCGCATTCGCATATGCAGCACGTCGTCATCGGCCCAGCGAATGCGTGCCTGATCGTGGCGAGCTTACGACAGACTTTTACATGGGCCGGAGCGGGTCTCCACGATCCGATGAAATCCATCACATATATGATGCATTGGTCAGGCTGGCGCCGCACGGAACTTGGTAAAAAACGGTCCGCAGCAACGCAGCTACCGGATCTCGCGACCGGACCAACTGAAAGTCGATGGTCTTGTGGAAGATGAAGACGCCAAACCCCCGGAGCCGCGTGTCGATCGCGCGCGTATCACATAGGCGATTTATAGGCTCCAAAGCAGGACGGCAACGAAAGCGCGCCATAGCGTCGGAGGTTAAATAACGAAAAGATTCACCGGGCGAGGAAACCGTGTCATCCATTGAGAAATCAGAAGTCATGGTCCCCAGGCCGAGTGCGGCTCCGCTGAAGGTCACGTCGTGGTATCGCCATTACACCCTCATCATGCTGGCCTTTGTCTATGCATCCTCGATGATGGACCGACAGATTACAGCCATACTGATAGACGATTTGAAGATCGAGTTCGTTCTTTCCGATACCCAGCTTGGCCTTTTGTCGGGCCTCGCATTCGCGCTTCTGTACGCAACTTTGGGCATTCCAATTGCCCGTCTTGCAGACCGCAGCAATCGCACCCTGATCATCTCCATCTCGATGACTGTCTGGGGGCTCATGACTGCGATTTCAGGCGCGTCTCAGAACTTCATTCAGCTTGTCCTGGCGAGAGTTGGCGTTGGGGTTGGAGAGGCGGGCTCCTCGCCACCTTCGCATTCCATCATTTCCGACTATTACGAGCCCAGGGATCGGCCCATGGCCATGTCCGTATGGGCACTCGGAGCGATTCTCGGGTCAATCGTGGGGCTGGTCGGGGGAGGCTATATTGCCGAACACTATGGGTGGCGATGGGCCTTTTTTGCTGCAGGGGCACAAAGTCTGATCCTGGTTCCTATTTTTTATTTGACAGTGCGCGAACCCGAGCGGGGACAATCGGATGTCAGGCCCGTTTTCGAAACAGAAAGCGTTTCGGGTGGATCGAGTTTCTCGATCATTCTGGAACTGCTGCGAAACCCTCTCTATTTGCTGGCGAACATGTGTCATGTCCTCGCCGCATTCTTCACGTACGGACTGAGTGCTTGGCTGCCTGTGTATTTGATGCGCAGTTTCGACATTGGACAAACTGAAGTCGGCGGAATTCTCGCTGTCATACTTCTGAGCGCCGGTATTGCCGGAATGTTGCTCGGTGGCTGGTTGGTCTCAATCCTTGCAAAGCGTGATGCGGGCTGGGAGGCCTGGGTGCCGGCTGTCGCCTTGGCCATATCGGTTCCTTGCTCGTTCCTCGCCTTGATGTCGAACTCCCTGCTCCTGGCATCGGTCGGCTTCGGGGCGGCGCTTTTCTTCGCCTATATTCATCACGGCCCGGGATTGGCGCTGGTCCAGAGTTCGGTTCCGGCCAACCGGCGGTCTATGGCCACTGCTTTGATGTTCTTCTGCTCGAACATGCTGGGGCTCGGGCTTGGTCCACTTGCCATCGGATTTATCAGCGATCTTGGTCTTGCCGACAGTCCTGGTGGCAATCTGGGTGTCGGCCTGTCTTTCGCGATTATTCCCATGATCGTCGGAGCCATCGGATATTGGCGCCTGGGCCATCTCTGGCGAATGCGTTCGGGCGCCATATCGATGAGCGAATCCGAACTGGCGGTCGGATGAACGGTCTCGTGGAAACCAGTAAAGTCGTCAGCTGTGGAGTGATACCGCACTTTCAAAGGCCAGTGATGACGAATGGCTTCGAAGGTTCTCTTGTTCTGCGCGCGATCGGCATGGCTGTGGCGAAGCTCAAAAGTGATGGGCTGCCATCGGTGCGCTTGGGTCAGGCCGAAGGTCACAACACCAGCGCGAACGTGCGCGACACATTGCGATTGATATTCCTGTGAATCCGGAGGTTTACCTTGTCTACGCTGCACCTTCTCGACCCTGAAATCCGCGCCACGATCGTAGCATGGCCGAAGTTAGAACTCACCCCTGAGAGGCTTCCGGCCCTGCGGCGGGCGATATCCGAGCGATGGGAGCTTGTCGACCCTGCAGAAGCGGGGGTGTCTCGCGAAGGTGTCACGATCCCTGGTCTGACACCGCAGCATCCCGAAGTGCGCTGCCTCTTGTACCGCCCTGAGAAAACAGCGCCGACGGGTGCAGGCTATCTGCATGTCCATGGCGGCGGATATCTTCTGGGTGCCCCCGAAATATCGGATGGGCACAATGCGCATCTGGCAAGCGAACTGGGGATCACCATTCTCTCGGTGGACTATCGCCTGGCGCCGGAGCACCCCATTCCAGCGCCGCTTGACGACTGTTACGCGGCGCTTGGATGGCTTCACCAGAACGCGGCTGATCTGGGTCTGGATCGCGAGCGCATCGGTGTGGGCGGAGAGAGCGCCGGCGGTGGTCTTGCGGCCGCGACGGTGTTGCATTCAATGGCAGAAGGACTGTACCCCGTCTGTTTCCAGGCGTTGACATATCCGATGATTGACGATCGAACCGGGGCGGTATCGCACCCGGGCGATCCGCTGACCGGCGAGTTTATCTGGACGCGCGAACGCAATCAGATGGGCTGGAGCAGCTTTCTCGGGGACGCCGAACCAGCAGCGCCGTTTGTCCCTGCGCGCGCGGAGGCCCTTGACGGTCTGCCCCCGACATGGATCGGGACAGCGGAGCTTGACCTGTTTCGCGACGAGAATATCAGATACGCACAGCGTCTCATGGGCGCGGGTGTGCATACTGAATTGATTGTCTATCCCCGCACCTGCCACGGTTTTCAGCTAGCCGCCGATGCATCCGTCACCAGGCGGTACCTGCGCGACCATCTCGAAGCGCTGAGACGTGGCCTTCTCATCGGGGCCTGAACTCACCGTCAAACTTGCGAACGTTTCCTTGTTAGGCAACGGCTGTGATCGGAGAACAGGTGATAAGCTGTTGAGCGACAACCACCTTGGCCGGAAACTGCTCTACCCCCACGCGGTCATGGAATCGCATAATGCGCAGGACCAGGCGAGAAAGGCATTGCCGCTCATTGTTGCGTCCAGCACACACGCGACGACCGGCACGGCCAGCGTGAGGCCCGTGAACCTCCCGAGGCTTGCCGGGGATGTTCACGGGTTCGACCCACAGGTATCAGAGCCTGGCTACGGCTATCTCGGATATATCCCGTTCAAAATCTGATTGACGTGTGCCGTAATCTGGCGGTCTCGATCTGTTCTCGGCCAGTGCGGGAAATTGATCATCAAAAGCACGAGGCCGTGGACCGACGCCCAAAGACTTCGCGCCATCGTCTCCAGTTCTGTGGGCGTCTCGTCCAAGGCGCCGGTCACTTCATTCAATCGATCGAGAAGCAGACGAAAGACGCGCAGATTGGGCTTGTCTTCGAAGCTTTCGCCGTCCGCACCGGTCGCAGCTTCCTTTCGGATCGTGTCGAGCGTGAACGCTGCGCGATAATGGTGCGGCTTCTCAAGCGCCATCGCGATATAGGCTGTCAGGCCGACCCGCAGCGCCTCATGCGGGTCTTCAATGCCGCGCGAAACCTCCTCCAGGCGAAACAGGAAGGCAGAAAAGAATCCGTTACGGAGCGCTTCGATCACGTCGTCTTTTGAATTGAAGTACCGATAAATAGCCGCCGGCGTAAGTTTGACCGCATCCGCTAGCCGGCGAACGGAAAGCCCCGGCTCTCCTTCGTCATCCGCAGTTTGAAGAGTTCACGAACTCCACCGCCGGGGACATTTCGGGGCAGGATGACGCATCGATCGCCAATCTGCAGACGTCGGCCGCGATCAATTATGACTTCAAGCTCGGATCGCTGGACGCCTTCATCCGCGGCGACTGGCAGTATCAGGAGTCGCGCTCAACCAGCGATCCGCGTTTTCAGGATCGCGTCGGTGAGTTCGGTGAGCTCAATCTCGTCAACCTGTCTGGCGGCGTGCTTTTGCCAAGTGAGATCAGCCTGAGGCTATGGGCTCGGAATCTGCTCGATGAGCAAGAGGTGACTTCTGTCAGGCCAGCCCTGGGCCAGCCTGGCACATTTGTCGCGGGCACCAATGAACCGCGCACCTATGGGCTCACCATACGCAAGTCGTTCTAACGTACCTCCCGAATGGCCGGGGTCATCCTCATCGGCGAGGAGCGGCCGCCCTTCGACCTCGCTCAGGACAAGGATCCGCGTCTCGAAGCCTCATCCTGAGCGAAGTCGAAGGATCGGCGGCGTGAGGTGGTTTTTCAACAGTCTCTTAGGGTCGCAGGTTCCAGTCCTCTATTTGCGCGCGTCCGCCGGGAAGAATTGCCACGCGCCCATAGGCTCCGGTCTTCAGCTTCAGGGCCGTGCCTGGCGCGACTTCATCAGCCGCCGAAAGCGCAAAACGCGCAATGCCATTGCTTGTCACGGCGAGCATCGGGCCGGCATGCGGACGGGTGGCCAGCGTGCGGAAAAGCTCATGCCAGGCCGTGATGAGCGCCAGCGGGTCAACCTGCCAGCCGGGCGGAGGGATGGCAGCCTCGTCCCACTCCCGCAGCGCCGTCTCGCCAATCCGGGCAATCACCTCGCTTTCCGGCCGGTTTTCATCCGGGCCATAATCTATCTCGCGCAGGAATTCGGCGATCTCCAGGCGAGGCGGGTCGCGTTGTTCCTGTGCGGCCAGGATGGTCTCGGCGGTCTGGCGGGTGCGCGCCAGCGGGCTGGCCATTGCCCCGGCCAGCGCAATGCCGGCAAAATGGCTTGCCAGCGCTTGCGCCTGGACATGACCGGATTTCGACAGGGCAAGGTCTGTGCGCGAGCCGACGCGGGTGGGCGTGTCGCCGGGATCGAATGTGTTGCCGTGGCGCACGATATACAGGTGACGGACCATTGCTCAGCCCTGCGTGAAGGGATCGCCATGGCGCGCGATCAGCTGCTCGGCAAACGCGGCATCCTCGGGTGTGTCGACGCCCCACATGGCCGCTGCGCCCGGTTCGACCTCCACGGTGAGAATGGACATGCCATTCTCCAGGAAGCGAAGCTGTTCGAGCCCCTCCAGCGCCTCGTAATGGCCCACGGGCAGGGCGGCGAACCGCCTGAGCGCGGCCATGCGATAGCCATACAGGCCGACATGCCGGAAGACCGGGGATACCGGTGTGCGTGCGCGCATCTCTTCTTCCTTGCGGATGGCCGGGATCAGCTGTTTGGAAAACCACAGCGCCATTGCGTCGGCGCGGCGCACGCAGCTCGTGCCGCTGAAGGGTTCGCGGGTCTTCTGGTCGCGCACCGTGTCGAGCGCCTGCCAGCTGAGCGCGATTACCGGGGTGACCACATCGGCATCGCTCGCCTGTGCCGCCGCGATCAGGGCATCAAGATGGTCAGGCGGGGTGAAGGGGGCATCGCCCTGCAGGTTGAGGACGAAATCGGGTTGGAAATCGCATAGCTCGGCGGCAGCGAGCGCGCGGTCGGTGCCCGACGGCAGGTCCGGGTCGGTCATCAGGGCGGGGGCGCCAATTTCTGCGGCATGCGCGGCGATCGCCTCATGGTCGGTGGCAACCACATAGCGCACGTCGCGGCGCGCGGCGCACACACGCTCGGCAATCTGCGCAACACGGGCAAGCAGGGTGACGCCCGCAATCTTCGCGAGTGGCTTGGCCGGAAACCGCGTCGATCCATGACGCGCGGGAATGACGATGAGGGTCTGCATCTGGCGCTTCCGCTATGTGAAAACCGGTGGCAGAACGTGTGTGGTCGCCGCGCCGTGCGCGGTCAAGCCGGCAACCGCTACCCGCGCCATCAGACCTTGCCGGCCGGAACCTGCCGCAATGACAACAAGGAGCCCTGCCCATGAACCGTCTCAGCCTGCCCGAAAGTGGCATTTCAATCGGCGAGGGCGCACCGCTGGTTGTGATGGCGGGCCTGAATGTCCTGGAATCGCGTGAGCTTGCCATGCGGGTCGCCGACCATCTGAAGGCGGCCTGCGAGCGCCTGCAATTGCCCTTCATTTTCAAGGCGAGCTTCGACAAGGCAAACCGCTCGTCGATTTCCTCCTATCGCGGGCCGGGACTTCAGGAGGGTCTGGACATCCTGTCAGCCGTGAAGGCCCAGTTCGGCGTTCCCGTCCTGACCGACTACCACACCGCCGAGCAGGCAGAACCGGTTGCCGAGGTCGCGCAGGTTATCCAGGTTCCGGCCTTCATGTGCCGCCAGACCGACCTGGTGGTGGCCGGGGCAAGGGCGGTAGCTGCGCGTGGCGGCTGGCTCCATGTCAAGAAGGCGCAGTTCCTGGCGCCATGGGATACCAGGAACATCGTCGCCAAGGTCGGCGAGGTGACGGGAGAGAACAATCCGACCATCCTGTGCGAGCGCGGGGCGAGTTTCGGCTACAACAATCTCGTCGTCGACATGCTGGGCATCGGTGCGATGAAGGCGCTGGGTGTGCCGGTGACGATCGATGCAACCCATGCGGTGCAGCTTCCCGGCGCTGACCCGCGCACGGCAGGTGGCTCGACCGGCGGGCGGCGTGAGGGCGTGCCCGTGATCGCGCGGGCCGCCGTGGCATCTGGCGCTGACGGGGTGTTCCTGGAGTTTCATCCCGAGCCCGACAAGGCCCTGTGCGACGGGCCGAGCTGCCTGCCCCTGGAAGATGCCGAACCACTGCTCGCCCAGCTCAAGGCCATCCACGAACTGGTGCGCCAATAGCGGCCGGCTGTCGCGCAATCAAAGCCAGCACACCCTGAACGCGAGGACCGACCGTATTTTTCGCGTCGGGAGAGAAGAATATCGCAGCCATCTGCGGTTTGTCATAACCTCGC
>CAYXQV010000081.1:0-10292 GCA_964467505.1 uncultured Hyphomonadaceae bacterium
CCGATACCGAAGAGCAGGTTCGCCAGGCCGCCGAGGCAGGGCGTATGATCCTGATCGCCCCCATTGCTTTCGTGTCAGAACATATCGAGACACTGGTCGAGCTTGGTGAGGAATATCGCGAGGTCGCCGAAGCGCATGGAGCCGCTGGCTATCACACGGTTCGCGCGCTCGGGACGAATACGCAATTCATAAGGGCCCTTGCCGACGAAACGCTTGCGATCCTTGATTCAGGCAAATCATTGCGATCATGTGAGGGCGGGCGTCTTTGCCCTGAGGGCATGAGCGATTGCCCGTTTTCGAACATGGGAACGCAATGTCCGTCTACCTGACTGTCAAGGCGACACATATCATATTCGTCATTGCCCTCATGGCCGGCCTGTTGATGGCGCCGCGGCTGAGGATTTACCAATTGTCGGCCCAATCGGGAGAGCCCCTGTTCGAGACGATGCGCGATGCCTCGCGCCGGTTGAGACTGATTATCCTCAACCCGGCGCTCGTGCTGGTCTGGGTCCTGGGTCTTGCAATGGTCTGGATGAACCCGGCGCTGCTTGACCAGACCTGGTTTCACATCAAGATTTTGCTCGTCCTCGTCCTCTCCGGGCTGCATGGCTGGATCATCTCCATTGGCAAGAAGGTTGACCGTGGGGCCCCGGACATATCCGAGAAGAGACTGCGGATGATGAACGAGGTGCCGTTCATCCTGATGATCGCGGTTGTGTTCCTTGCCATTCTGAAACCGGCATTCTGATTTCACCCGGTGTCGTGAAATCTTTGCTTGACGAGCGAAACCGGCTGCCCTCATAAGAACAAAGCTGCGCATGGCTGAAGAATAAGAAGCCCGCATCATCTCCGGCCCGGTCGATCCTTTCCGCGTCGCATCTTCACATCCTGGGAACTATGCCCGATACGTCTTTCGATCACGTCACACATGTGGCGCTACGCGAGCTAAAAGCGAAATCACCCAAGGAGCTTCTGCAATATGCAGAAGAACTGGAGGTTGAGAACGCATCTTCGCTGCGCATACAGGACATGCTTTTTGCGATCCTGAAGGAACTGGCCGAGCGCGAGGTGGAAATCATCGGCGCAGGTGTCCTTGAGGTTCTCTCCGACGGTTTCGGATTTCTCAGATCGCCAGAGTCGAACTATCTTCCCGGTCCTGACGATATCTATGTCAGCCCGCAAGTGCTCAGAAAGACAGGCCTTCGAACAGGCGACACGGTGGAAGGCCCGATCGTCGAGCCTCGTGACAACGAGAATTATTTTGCGCTGTCCGATGTCACCAGCATCAATTTCGAGGAACCGGAAAAGGCCCGGCAGAAGGTCCATTTCGACAATCTGACACCGCTCTATCCCGAAGAGCGCATGGAGATGGAAGCGCGCGATCCGACCAGGAAAGATCGCTCCGGGCGTGTGATCGATATTGTTGCGCCCATCGGCAAGGGACAGCGCGCGCTGATCGTCGCGCCGCCACGCACCGGCAAGACCGTCCTGCTCCAGAACATTGCCAGTTCGATCGAGGAAAACCATCCCGAATGCTATCTTATCGTGCTGCTGATTGATGAGCGGCCCGAAGAGGTTACGGATATGAAACGCACCGTGAAGGGCGAGGTCGTCTCCTCGACCTTTGACGAGCCTGCCACGCGCCACGTGCAGGTTGCCGAAATGGTGATCGAAAAGGCCAAGCGACTGGCCGAACACGGACGCGATGTCGTGATCCTGCTCGACTCGATCACGCGGCTCGGACGCGCCTACAACACTACGGTGCCAAGCTCGGGCAAGGTGTTGACCGGCGGTGTCGATGCCAACGCGCTGCAGCGACCAAAGCGGTTCTTCGGTGCCGCGCGGAATATCGAGAATGGCGGATCGCTGACCATCGTCGCAACAGCCCTGATCGAGACCGGCTCGCGCATGGATGAAGTGATCTTCGAGGAATTCAAGGGCACGGGCAATTGCGAGATCGTTCTTGACCGCAAAGTGTCCGACAAGCGCGTGTTCCCGGCCATAGACATCATGAAATCGGGCACGCGGAAAGAAGAGCTGATCACGCCAAAAGAGCAGATGCAGAAGATATTCATTCTGCGCCGCATCCTCAATCCAATGGGCACGTCGGACGCAATCGACTTCCTGCTCGACAAGCTGCGCCAGACCAAGACCAATGATGAATTCTTCGAAGCCATGAAGAACTGACCGCAGCGCAGCGGGCGGGTCACAGTCCCGTATGCTCTGGTCACAGGAAACATCCGCGCGATGGCGATGACTGACACGATATGCGCGCTGGCCTCAGGCGCTCCGCCGTCCGCCATAGCGATCATCCGGATATCGGGCCCCGCAACCGGTGCCGTCATCTCCAGCCTGCTCAGCCCGGCCCGGCTTGATCCACGCCGGATGACCAGGCTGCGCGTGTCGGATCGCAGTGGCAACCTGATTGATGAGGGCCTTGGCGTCTGGTTCCCGCGACCGTCGAGCTATACAGGCGAGGACTGCCTTGAGCTGTATCTGCATGGCGGCCGTGCGGTTGTCGAGGAGGCCCTCGATGCATGCCTCGCCATCGCGGATGTGCGTCTTGCCGAGCCCGGAGAATTCACCCGCCGGGCCTTTGAAGCAGGAAAGATCGACCTGACACAGGCAGAAGGGATCGCTGACCTGATTGACGCGGAAACGCGCGCACAACGTGAGCAGGCCCTGCGCCAGCTTGGCGGAAAGCTGTCGGGCCAGCTCGCCGACTGGCGGCGATCCCTGCTGGAGGCAATGGCCCTTGTCGAAGTGGCGGTAGATTTCCCCGATGAAGAAGACGCGCCGGATTTCACCCATGATGATGCGCTGGATCGCATACAGAGCCTTCTGAGCGAGCTGACCCGCGCCCTTGATGACGGCAGGCTTGGCGAAAAGGTGCGCGACGGGTTCCGGATCGCGCTTGTCGGCGCGCCAAATGCCGGCAAGTCGAGCCTGCTCAATCGCCTTGCCGGCCGTGATGCAGCCATCGTGACCGATATACCGGGAACCACGCGAGACATTGTCGAGGTCCGCCTTGATATCACAGGCCACCTTGTCTGGCTGCAGGACACTGCGGGGCTTCGCGATAGCACCGACCCCATAGAGATGGAGGGAATCTCGCGTGCCCATGATGCGGCAAAGGCAGCCGATCTGCGCATGCTGGTCACCGACCCGTCGCTTGGTGGTGACGAGATTGCGCGCCAGGCCGGCAAGCTACTGCAGGCAGGCGACCTCGTCCTGGCCAACAAGTCCGATCTGAAAGCCTGCGCAAATGTTTCACGTGAAACATTGGCTGTCTCGGCGCTTACGGGCGAGGGCATTGATGCTCTGGTCTTGCGGCTGGGCGAGCTGATATCGGCGCGCCTTGCCGGCCAGCCAGCGCCGCTGGTCACGCGCCGTCGGCACCGCGACCGGTTGCAGCGTGCGCAGGCGCATCTACACGATGCGGCGCAACTGCTCGAAACCTGCGGGCCAGCCGAGCTCGCAGCCGAGGATCTGCGCCTCGCCACAATGGCTCTGACAGAACTGGTCGGCGCGATTGGTGTGGAGGACATTCTTGGCGAAGTGTTCGCCACTTTCTGTATCGGCAAGTGACGCGCGGCGGGTTTCGTCCTATCTAGCCTTTGCAAGCAGGAAAGCAGGCACTGAAGATGAGAGAACCAGCGCGCTTTGACGTGATTGTTGTAGGGGGCGGCCATGCCGGTTGCGAAGCAGCCTCAGCCGCCGCACGCGCGGGCGCGGCAACGGCGCTGATCACACACAAGCGCGCGACCATCGGGGAGATGTCCTGCAATCCTGCGATTGGTGGACTTGGAAAGGGCCATCTTGTCTGCGAGATTGATGCGCTCGACGGCCTGATGGGCCGGGTCGCTGACCGGGCGGGAATCCAGTTCCGAATGCTCAACCGCTCAAAAGGGCCGGCGGTCTGGGGACCACGCGCCCAGATGGACCGGCGCCTTTACCGCGAAGCCATGCAAGCCGAAATACTCGATCATGAGAATCTCGACGTGATCGAGGATGGCGTGGAGGACCTGATTGTCGAAGATGGCGCGGTTTGTGGTGTGATCGGGACCAGCGCGGCGTCGTATTCCGCAAAGGCGGTCGTCATCACGACCGGAACTTTCCTGAAGGGCATCATCCATATCGGTGCGCAGCGCATCCCGGCGGGCCGGGTTGGCGAGCGGCCCGCCATCGGGCTTTCAGACCGTCTGTATGCGCTCGGGCTTCCGATGGGTCGGCTCAAGACGGGCACGCCGCCGCGACTCGATGGCCGGACAATCGACTGGGATGCGTGTGCAATGCAGCCCGCTGATGACGTACCGGTGCCATTTTCACAACTCACTGACGCGATCAGGGTGCCGCAGATCGCATGCGGGATCACCCACACAACGCGCCAGACACATGCGGTCATCGCGCAAAACCTCGAACGCTCTGCGGTGTATTCTGGCGCGATTGCCGGTCGCGGCCCGCGCTATTGTCCGTCCATCGAGGACAAGGTTCATCGGTTCGCCGACCGCGGCAGCCACCAGGTCTTTCTCGAACCGGAGGGGCTGGATGACGACACTGTCTATCCGAACGGCATTTCGACCTCGCTTCCCGAGGAGGTCCAGGACGCGTTCCTGCGCACGATACCGGCTCTGGGTGAGGCCCGCGTGATCCAGTACGGTTATGCGATAGAATATGACTATGTCGATCCGTGCGCGCTCACATCGGGTCTGGAACTGAAAACCCTTTCGGGCCTGTTCCTGGCCGGGCAGATCAATGGAACCACCGGCTATGAAGAGGCTGCGGCCCAGGGGCTTATGGCCGGGCTGAATGCCGCGCGCGCCGTGCTGGAACTGCCCCCGGCAATGCTTGACCGCGCTGAGGCCTATATCGGCGTCATGATCGACGACCTTGTCACACGCGGTGTGACAGAGCCCTACCGGATGTTCACCTCGCGGGCCGAATACCGCCTTGCCCTGCGCGCCGACAATGCCGACCAGCGACTGACGCCGCGCGGCGAAGCCTGGGGTATTGTCGGCAGGCCGAGATCGGAAATGTTTCACGTGAAACATGTCTCGCTCGAAGCGGCGCGGGAAATGCTGACTGGCTTTGGCATGGCGCCCACCGAGGCGGCGAAACATGGCTGGCGGGTGAACCAGGATGGGCGCAGGCGCAGCGCCTGGGACTATCTGGCCTATCCCGGAATGGGTTTTGACGATCTCATCGAGGCCTGGCCTCCGCTCGCAGCTGTCCCTGTGCCGATACGTCGCCAGATGGAGATTGAAGCGCAATATTCCGGATATATCGCGCGCCAGGGAGACGATGTTGCCGCCATGCGCCGCGATGAGGGTCTCGCGATCCCCGGCGCACTCGACTATGGCGCGATCGGCGGGCTGTCGAACGAGGTGCGCTCAAAGCTGGAAAAGATCCGCCCCGCAACAATTGGCCAGGCCGCCCGGATCGAGGGCATCACGCCCGGCGCGCTGACGGCGCTGCTCGGCTATGTCCGCTCGGGCGGGCGAAAGGCGGGCTGATGGCGGACGTTCCGGGCGGAGAAGACCGCGAACGTGTGCTTGCAGATTTCAATGTTTCACGTGAAACAATGGAACGGCTCGATGCGATGCTGGCAACGCTCAACGACTGGCGCGGGCGGATGAACCTGATCGGTCCGAAGGAATGGCCGAATGTCTGGAGCCGGCATATTGCCGACAGCCTTCAGCTGCTGGAGCACGTCCCGGTCGGGGCCGATGTGATAGATTTTGGTTCTGGTGCCGGGTTTCCGGGTCTTGTCATTGCCGCAAGCAGGGATGACGGGGGCCGGGTCGAGCTTGTCGAGAGCGTTGGCAAGAAATGTGCGTTTCTGCGGGCAGCCGCAGAGGCGGCGGGCATGGAGGTGCGGGTCACGCAGGCGCGGGCAGAGCAGTTGGCCCCGCGGCGGGTTGATGTTGTCACTGCGCGTGCGCTCGCGCCGCTGCCGAGACTTCTGGAACTTGCCGCTCCCTGGCTTGGCGAGGGCCATTTTGCGCTACTGCCAAAGGGGCGGACATGGAAGGAAGAATTGACGAAGGCGAAACAAAAGTGGACTTTCACGTGTGAGGCGATAGTGAGTCGCACCCATAGTGAGGGTGCAATCCTGAAAATCTCGGAGGTAGACCGCCATGACTAGTGGCACGCGTATCCTGGCGATCGCGAACCAGAAGGGCGGCGTCGGAAAGACGACGACCAGCATCAATCTTGGCACGGCGCTGGCGGCAGTGGGCCGGCGCGTCCTCGTGGTCGACTTCGACGCCCAGGGCAACGCATCGACAGGGCTGGGCATCAAGCGGCCGGACCGCCGGACGACGACTTATGATGTCATCATCGATCGCGTGCCGCTGGAAGACGCGGCGGTCCAGACCCTCGTCCCGCGGCTCGATATCGTGCCCGGCGATGAGAACCTGTCCGGCGTTGAAACGGAGTTGGCGAATGATGCGCGCCGGTCCTATCGCCTGCGCGATGCGCTTCGCGGGTATCTCGAGCGTGCGAGCGCGACCGGCATGGCGACCTATGACTATATCCTGATCGACTGCCCGCCCTCCCTTTCTGCGTTGACAATCAATGCGATGACGGCGGCAGATGCCCTGCTGGTACCGCTGCAATGCGAATTCCTCGCGCTTGAGGGGCTCAGCCAGCTTCTGCACACGATCGAGATCGTACGTTCCGGCCTCAATCGCGATCTTGAAATCCAGGGCGTGGTGCTGACCATGTATGACCGGCGCAACAATCTTTCAGAACATGTGGCCGACGAGGTGCGCGCCTTTTTTGGCAACAAGGTCTATAACACCGTGATCCCGCGCAATGTGCGCTTGTCCGAGGCGCCCTCATTCGGCAAGCCTGCCATTCTTTATGATTATCGCTGCCCCGGCAGTGAGGCTTATATCCGGCTGGCCTCGGAAGTTCTCCAGCGTGAAAAGGCGATCCGGGCGGCATGACGGCGGAAGCAGGCAAATCGAAACCGAGCCGGCTCGGCCGGGGCCTGTCCTCCCTGATCGGTGAGGTCGAGGCGGTTGCGCCTATGGGTGAGGCCGGTGACTCCACTCCGGCCCCGCCCTCTCCTGCTAGCGAGATCGCGATCAGTGACATCACGGCAAACCCGGCGCAGCCCCGGCAGGTCTTCAATGAGGCCGCGCTCGATGAACTCGCCGAGTCGATCTGCACGCGCGGCGTGCTGCAGGCAATTCTCCTGCGTCCCGATCCAAGGACGCCAGGCCAGTACCAGATCGTCGCCGGTGAGCGTCGCTGGAGGGCGGCAAGACGTGCAGGCCTTACCCATATCCCCGCAGTTGTGCGCGACATGGACGAGCTTGCACTACTCGAAGTCGGGATCATCGAGAATGTCCAGCGGACCGATCTCAATCCGATCGAGGAGGCAGAGGCCTATGACGCTCTGATGAAGCGTTTCGGGCGCACGCAGGAAAGCCTCTCGCAAAGTGTCGGCAAGAGCCGGGCGCATATTGCAAATACGCTGCGCCTGCTTGCGCTGCCAGACAGCGTTCGCGATCATCTGCGCGAGGGCCGCCTCACAGCTGGTCATGCCAGGGCGCTTCTTGGCGTGCCGGAGCCCGAAACGCTTGCCGCACGTGCCGTGAGCAAGGGGCTCAGTGTGCGCGAGGTTGAGGCGCTGGCGCGGCGGGCCAAGGAACCGGGCAGCGATGGCGCATCCGCCGAGACCCGCAAGGGTGATGAGAAGGATGTCGACACGCAGGCGCTGGAGGCAGACCTCACCCGCTCGCTCGGACTGGCAGTCGAGATCCGCCACCGGGAGAATGGTGGTGAACTGCGTATTCGATACCGCGAACTTGAACAGCTTGACGAGGTTTGCCGGCGGCTGAGCGTCCAGCGGGGCCCGGCCGGGTAGACGCTGTCAGGTGCGCGCTGCCGGTTTCCGCGCGGCAAGGCGGATCATGTCATTGACCAGCACGCGAAGGGCGGGGCTCGCAGTGGGACCGGCCAGCCGGGCCGTGCGCTCACAATCGCATATGCGCTCAAGCAATCGAAGAAGATGGGCGGCTGGCCAGCTCTGGAGGCGTGCCTGAAAGGATGGCCACTGGCGGGCAAAGACTGGCGGGCGCAACTTCATCCCGACATTGCCGCTGCCGGCGGCATGCGCAGCCAGCATTCGCTGGGCTTCACGCTGTATGGCCCGGAGTATCGTAATGGCATTGGAGCCGGCCATTTCGAGGCGGTCGAGTTCGCGCAGGGCGTCGCTGCCCTTTCCGGAAAAAGCCGCTTCCACAAGCCCGCTCAATTGCTGGTCGGGATCAACCACGCCAAGCGCGCGAACATCGCCCACTTCGACAGGTCTGCCCAGACCGTGGGCGTAGAGTTGAAGCTTTGCAAGCTCGGAATGCGCCAGTCGCCTGTGGCCTGGCAAGCCGCCAGCAAAAAGCGCCAGCGCATCTTCGGTGATGTCGACGCCGTCTGCATCGAGTTGCTCGCGGACAAGCGCAACCGTGTCGCCTGTTTCATCGGCGTGGAACTGCGCAGCGACCGCGCAGGCCGCGTCCTCGAACCCCTTTCTGAGCTTTGAGGTCTTTTTCAGCCCTTTCGAGATCACGACGAGCCGGTTTTCGATCTTGCTTGCGCGAGCCTCCCCCATCGCCAGCGCTTCGAGCAGGAGGCTGGCATATCGTTCACTGGAAACGCGAATTTCGATGAGGGCTCGCCCGCCGAGAAGCGAACGCGCTTCGATCGCATCAAACAGAAGGCTATTGTCGCGCGCGACCTCATCCTCGGTGAGCACCAGGCGCTGGCTTTCGGCTTGGCTGGACCAGGCGGCGCACAGTGCCCTGGCAGCGTCACTGGCCACGCCATCATCATCGCAATAGCACAGGGCCGCCCAGACATTGGCGGGCGGTGCATCGCAAAATTCGGCGGCGCCCTTGCCCGATCGCTTCATTCGCGGTTCGCAAGCTGAAGACGAATATCATCATTGATCCGTCGGGCGAGATCGGTTGCAGCACGGTCGGCCGCGTCGTTCTGCGCCGACACATCGCCGAAGACCTCGTCGGGAACATTGAAAAAGACTTCCGTTTCCGCACGGCCTGAAAAGGCGTCCTTTGGAAACTCGACCACATATTTTGCGCGCAGGTTCACACTTGAGCGCGATGCTGCGCCGTCCGGCCTGAAGCCGAGACGCTTGATCTTCTCGTCGAGTTCGACGCGCAGGATCGCCGACCCCGGCGCTCCGGGAATGCCGGCCGCGGTTTCCCGAAGCAAAGCTCTTCGAAGCGCATGCCCGGTCCGCCCCTCGATCATCTCGATTTCAACCGACCCATCGCGGGCGCCGAGATTGGTGCTGTAAACCGGCTCGAAGCCGCAGCCCGCCAGGAACAACAGGCCTGCGGGGATGATGTATCGAAGTGCTCTGATCATGCGACCACGATATTCACGATCCGGCCGGGCACGACAATCACTTTCTTCACGTGCTTGCCCTCCAGGAAGCGGGCCACCTCGTCATTTTCCAGGGCGGCTTTCTCGACCTCCTCGCCGCGTGCATCCTTTGCCACGGCCACTTGCGAGCGGCGCTTCCCGTTGACCTGGATGGGAAGCGTAACCGTGTCGTCTTCAAGCAGGTCGGGGTCTGTCTGCGGCCAGGGCGCCAGTGATACCAGGCCTTCCCCGCCGCAGCGGACCCAGGATTCCTCTGCAAGATGCGGCATGAAGGGCGCAATGCAGCGCGCCAGCATTGAGGCGGCCTCAAGCCGCTCCGCCTCCGACGCCGTCTCGCCAGATTTCTTCAGCGCGTTCACCCATTCGTGCAGCGTCGCGACAGCCGTGTTGAAGCGAAAATCCTCGATCGCCTCGCTGATGGCCCTTGTCGCCTTGTGGCTGGTGCGGCGCAGCGGGCTGTCTCCCGTGGGCTCGGCAGTCGGCGGTGTTTGCGGCAGGGCGTCAAAGACTGACCACAGGCGCTGGACGAAACGGGCTGCGCCCTCGACCCCGGCCTGCGTCCATTCGACGTCGCGCTCGGGCGGGCTGTCGGACAGGACGAAGAGCCGGGCCACATCGGCTCCATACTCGGCGATGATCGCATCAGGGTCGACCGTGTTGCGCTTGGACTTGGACATCTTCTCGATCGGGCCGGCTGTCACCGGTGCACCGGTGTCCATATGTACCAGTGCGCCATCTTCGCGCCTGACCTCGTCTGGCGAGAACCATTTTCCGTCCGGGCCGCGATAGGTTTCATGGGTAACCATGCCCTGGGTAAACAGGCCCGCAAAGGGTTCGCCGTCTGGCAGGTCGACAAGCCCTGCGTCACGCATCGCCCGCGT
>CAYXQV010000082.1:0-1536 GCA_964467505.1 uncultured Hyphomonadaceae bacterium
ATGCGCCGGTGACGTTGATCGAATATGCGTCCATCACTTGCGGACACTGCGCGCAGTTCCACCATGACGTGCTTCCGGCGATCAAGACGGACTATGTCGAGACCGGCAAGGTCCGGTTCGTGTTTCGCGAATTTCCGACGCCGCCCGCCAATATCGCGATTGCCGGCTTTGCGCTGGCACGCTGCGCGGGTGACGACCAGTATTTTGCGGTGCTTGACGATCTGTTCGACAGCCAGCCCGGCATCCTCACCGCCGCGCGCCAGGGTGCGGCAGGCTCTGCTCTCAAGGCAATCGCCGAACGCCACGGGATCGCGGGCGACGAAGCCTTCGATACCTGCATCAATGACAAGTCGATCCGCGAGGATATTGCCGACATCGTGCTCAGCGGCGAGGCATTCGGGATAAATTCAACGCCGACACTGATCCTTCAGGGCGAAGTGCTTGACGCAACAATCCAGTCGCGCACCGCCGAGGGACTCTCAGGCCTCATCGACGCCGAACTGGCCGCGCTGGGTATCGCTGTCGATGCATCCGATGCTGGCGCTGAGCCAGACACTGCAGCGAACGAAACGCAGGACTGATCGCCAGGGAACCGGAATGCATATCACCCAGTTACGCATTGCCGGCTTCAAGTCGTTTGTCGATCCGCAGGAATTTCCGGTCGAGACCGGGCTGACAGGCATTGTCGGGCCGAACGGGTGCGGCAAGTCCAATCTACTCGAAGCCTTGCGCTGGGTCATGGGCGCCTCGTCGGCCAAGGCCATGCGCGGCGGCGAGATGGACGATCTCATTTTTGCCGGCTCCGATGCGCGCGCCGCGCGAGAGACCGCCGAAGTCACGCTCGTGCTCGACAATTGCGACCGCACTGCACCGGCTGAATTCAATTCATCCGACACGCTTGAAGTGCTCCGGCGGCTGAGGCGCGGCGCCGGATCGACCTACAAGCTCAACGGGCGCACCGTGCGCGGCAAGGATATCCAGCTGCTTTTCGCTGACGCCTCGACCGGGGCGAACTCGCCCTCACTGGTGCGCCAGGGGCAGATTTCCGAACTGATCGCGTCCAAGCCGCAGAACCGACGGCGGATCCTTGAGGAGGCTGCCGGCATTGGCGGGCTCAATTCCCGCCGCCACGAGGCCGAACTGAAACTGCGCGCTGCAGAGACCAATCTTGAACGCCTGAGCGAAGTCACCGCCGAGGTCGAACGCCAGCTTGAAAGCCTCAAACGCCAGGCCCGCAAAGCGCGCAAATACAAGGCCCTGAGCGAAGAAATCGACGCGCTTGACGCCTTCGTCGCGCATCTGAAATGGGAGGCTGCGCTCGACGCCTCGCAAGCTGCGCATGACGCGCTCGAACAGGCCAGGGGCGAGGTCGAACGCCTGACGCGAGACGCAGCGGTCACGGAAACGCGCCGGCTCGAGGCTGGCGAGGGGCTGGGCCCATTGCGAGAGGCGCAAGCCACGGCGTCGGCAAGGCTTGGCCAGGCCCGGATTGCGCTCGCCCGGCTCGAAACCGAACGCAAGGCCGCAGAAGACACG
>CAYXQV010000082.1:1636-10180 GCA_964467505.1 uncultured Hyphomonadaceae bacterium
CCGAAGCGCGCGCACGGCGCGAGGCGGCACGCAGCAATGAAGAGGCTGCCCGCAAGCGGGTCAACAAACTCGAAGCGGAAGCCCAGCGCCTGGCGGGCGAGCTTTCCCGGCTTCCGGATGTCGAGACGCTGGGCGCGCAGAGCGCGCGCGCGGCAGAGACCGAGACCGATACGCAGTCCCGGCTTGAGGCGGCTCAAACTGCGCTCGAATTGGCCGAACAACGGCTCGCGAAGGCCCGGGAGGCGGAGACAGCTGCAGAGCCCGAACGCGCGCAGGCCGACCAGGCCGTGCGCACGCTGGACGCGGAAATCGCCGGCCTGCAGCGCCTGCTGCGCCGGGCCGAAGGCCCCACGGCGCCGCCGGTGATCGAGAAAATCCGCACTGTCGACGGGTATGAAAAGGCCGTTGCCGCTGCGCTTGGCGATGACCTCCAGGCCCCGACCGATCGCAGCGCCGCGCTCTACTGGGCCGGGCGGGAAATGGCCGGCGTGGACCTGCCAGAGGGCGCACAGGCGCTGAGCGATTTTGTCGAGGCGCCCAAGGAGCTTGCTGCACGGCTGTCGCAATGCGGCGTGGTGAGTGCCGATGCGGGTGAAGCGCTTTCGCAGACGCTGAAACCGGGCCAGCGGCTTGTCTCGACCGAAGGCCATCTGTGGCGCTGGGACGGTTTCGTGCGCACCCCGAAAGCACCGGTCAGCGCCGCTGAGCGGCTGCAACAGCAGGCACGGCTTGAAGCCGCGCAGGCCGAACGGGTGCCAGCCGGCGAAACCCTCGCAACAGCTCGCGCGCGCCTTGCCGACCTGGCAACGCAAAGAGCGACAGAAGAAAACGCGCTGAAAACGGCGCGCAGCGTGATCGCTCCTCTCAACCGCTCCCTGGCAGAGGCACGCCGGGCACGTGAACAGGCAGCCCAGGCACTCGAGCGCGCTTCCATGCAGCGCGAATCAGCCGGCGCTGCGCTGGCACGTGCCGAAAGCGACCTTGCCGGTGCCCGCGACGCCCTGGAGGAAATCACTCCCGAAGGGCCGCAATCGGGTGTGGACTCTCTCGAATCGGAGCTGACTGCGGCCCGCGAAGCACTTGCTGGAGCACGCGAGAGCGAGAAGCAGGCACGTGGACGGCTGAATGACCTGACGCATAACCGCCAGCAGGCCGAAAAACGCAGGGCTGGCCTCCAGCGCGACCGGGACGCCTGGGCAAAGCGAAAGCTTGCCGCCGACGAACGGCTTGAAAAACTGATCGCCCGGCGCCGCGAGGCAGGCGCAGAAGCACGCGAAGCTGCCCGCAAGCCCGAAACACTGGCCAGCGAAATCGCTGCGCTCAGCCAGCGCGTCGAAACCCATGAGAGCGAACGCAAGTCGGCGGCCGATGCGCTGGCCGAACGGGAAGCTGCCCAGCGTGAGGCGGAAACCTCGGCTCGCTCTGCGGCGACCGCTGCAGCAAATGCGCGCGAGCAGCTGGCAGCCTCGACAGCCCGCCTGGAGGCAACACAATCGCGCCTTGAGGAAGTGACCGAGGCGGCGAGGGACACGTTCCAGCGGACCCCTGAAGGCCTGCTGGTGCTGGCGCGCGCCGGACTGGATGAGGATGCGCTGGAATCACTGGACCAACGCGAGGCCGAGAGCCGCTCGCTCCAGCTCAAGCGCGATCGCGATGCGCTGGGCGGCGTGAACATGGAGGCCGAATCAGAGGCCGAGGCGCTCGCCTCGCGTCTCGGCCTGCAATCGAGCGAGACAGAAGATCTCGTCGCAGCGATCGCCAGGCTGCGCCAGGGGGTCGATGAACTCAATGCGGAGGGCCGCGCCCGGCTGCTGGAAGCGTTCGAAACGGTGAACGCCCATTTCAAGGCACTGTTCACCGCGCTTTTCCGCGGCGGCCATGCGGAACTGAGACTGGTGGAGGCCGATGATCCATTGGCTTCAGGCCTTGAAATCATGGCCCAGCCGCCGGGCAAGCGGCTTGGCACGCTGTCGCTCATGTCGGGAGGCGAACAGGCGCTGACCGCCACAGCGCTTATCTTCGCGGTCTTCCTGTCGCGCCCGGCCCCGATCTGTGTGCTGGACGAGGTGGATGCTCCGCTCGACGATGCGAATGTCGACCGATTTTGCCGCATGCTTGACGAAATGCGCCGGCGCACCGATACACGGTTTATCGTGATCACCCACAATCCCGTGACGATGAGCCGGATGGACCGGCTTTTCGGGGTCACCATGCGGGAAAAAGGTGTTTCAAAACTGGTTTCTGTGGATCTCGGCACCGCCGAGCAACTCGTTGCGGCAGAATAGCGCGCCATGACCGATGACAATGACCTCCATTCGCGAATTGAAGCGGCCCGCGAAAAGGCAAAACCCAAGTCAAAAGAAGACTCTGCAATGTCCGCGAGCGGCGCTGCCGTGCGCGCCCTGGGCTATTCCTTCGCCCTGCTCGCCGCCATGGGTGTCGGTGGCATCATCGGACACACCATTGACTTCTTCCTTGGCACTGGGCCATGGGGGCTTCTGATCTTTCTGGCGTTCGGCACAGTTGCCGGATTCCTCAACATATTTCGTGAGGCCAAACGCATGGCCGAGGAAGCAGCAAAAGCGTATGAGGCGAAAAACGCTTCAGACGGGAAATAAGAGCGGGCAGCACACATCATGGCTGACGGCACGATTGATCCGATCAAGCAGTTCGAGATCAAGAAATTCGCAGACCTGTCACTCGGCGGGCTGGATATCTCGATCACCAATGCAACAGTCTATATGGGGCTGGCTGCAGCACTGATCGTCGGGTTTTTCTGGATGACCACGTCGCGGGCGACACTTGTCCCCTCGAAGATGCAGTCGATGGGTGAGATCGGCTACGAGTTCGTGGCCGATATGATCAGGTCCATGACAGGCGAGGAAGGGCTGAAATATTTCGCGTTCGTCTTTACCCTGTTCTTCTTCATCTTTGCCGCCAACCTTGTCGGCATGTTTCCGTATTTCCTGACGACGACCAGCCACATCGTCGTGACAGGGGTGCTCGCGCTTGCGGTTTTCGTATTCGTGACAGTGCTCGGCTTCATTCGCAACGGACCTGGCTTCCTGCGCCTGTTCGCGCCCGCCGGCCCGCCCTGGCCGATTTACATCCTGCTGATCCCGATCGAGATCATCTCCTATGTCGCGCGACCGATCACCCATTCATTCCGGCTTTTCGCCAATATGCTGGCCGGGCACATCATGCTGAAAATCCTTGCGAGCTTCACGATTGCGCTCGCCGGGGCCGGCGCCTATGCGATGATTTCGCCCCTTCCCTTCATCCTGGCGGTCGCGATTACGGGGCTGGAATTCCTCGTCGCATTCCTGCAAGCTTATGTTTTCGCGATCCTGACCTGCGCATATATCAATGATGCGCTCCACCCCAGCCATTAGAGACACCACACAGACTGCGGCGAAAAGCCCAACCTCTGCGCTTGACCTTCTCACGCGAACGCGCTTTTCGACCCGCGACCCCTACCTGCCAACCTTCAGCACGCCTTAAACAGAACCAAGGCACACAAGGAGAAATTCAATGGAAGGCGATATCGCTCTCGGCATGAAATATATCGGTGCCGGCCTCTCCACGCTCGGTGCCATTGGCGCCGGTATCGGCGTGGGCAACATTTTTGGCAGCTTCCTCGACGCGGCCATGCGCAACCCGTCCGCTGCCCCGCAGCAGACCGGCAACCTGTTCGTCGGCATGGCGCTGACCGAAGCGCTCGGCCTGTTCTCGATCGTGATCGGCTTCCTGATCATGTTCGTGGTCTGATCGCAGCGTTCAGGCACGCCACGACATTTCCGGCTGGAGACACGCGTTCCGGCCGGACGGAAGCGACACGCGAATGAAGGCCCGGTCATGATCACCCTGTTTGCAAGCACCTCAGCGGAAGCAGACCCTGCTGCCAATGGCGGCGGAAGCGGCTTTCCCGCGTTCGACATGTGGCATTGGCCCAGCCAGATTTTCTGGCTGGTGATCATCTTCACGGGGCTCTATCTGGCGCTGTCGCGCTTCATCCTGCCACGCATTGCCGCGACGATCGAACGTCGCGGTTCCACTGTCGCCGGCGATCTCGACGAGGCGGCCAGCCTCAATGACAAGTCTCGCGAGTCAGAGCAGGCGCTCAAGCTCGAACTCGCCAGCGCACGGTCGAATGCTCATGAAACCGCCAACACGGCGCGTGAAAAAATCGATGCCGAGATTGCCGAGGAAACACGCAAGGTCGATGACCAGATCGACGAGCAACTGACCCAAGCCGAAGCGCGGATATCGGCCACGCGCTCAAAAGCCATGTCCAACGTGGAATCGATTGCCGCAGATGCCGCACACGCCATGATGAACCGGCTTGGGCGTCCCGTTTCGACCGAAGAGGCCAGACAGGCCGTCAAATCCACTCTGAACTGATGGCGATCCGCCTGCGCGGGAAGGACACTTTCAAGACAATGTCACGCATTCTGCCCCTGCTCACCGCCAGCCTTGTTGCAGCTCCCCTCGCACATGCTGCCGAGGGTCCGCCATGGCTCGATCCTGCGACGAACACCGCGCTTGCCGCGCTCGTCGTCTTCCTGGCGATTGTCTGGTATGCGGGCGGGTTCCGTTTTGTCGGCAATTTCCTTGACAAGAGACGTGACGAAATCAGCGAACGTCTTGATGAGGCGCGTGCCCTGCGCGAGGAGGCATCAGCGGCACTTGCCGCAGCAGAGCGTCGCCGACGCGAGGCAAAGAAGGAAGCTGAGAACATTATCAAGCGCGCCCGTCAGGACGCCGCCACGATGAAGCGTGAAGCCTCCGAAGAACTCAGTCGGCGCCTCGCCCGACGCCAGGAACTTGCCGAGGCCCGGATCGCACGGGCCGAACAGGAAGCCACGGCTGAAGTGCGCCGCGCCGCTGCCGACGCCGCAGCAGCAGCGGCGCGCAGCATGCTCCGCGCCCAGGACAATGGTGACGCGTTCGAGCAAGCCGCAAAAGCCATCGAAAAGGCGCTTTGAGAAAAAGAGCCTCAGACGGATTTCGGGCTTGTCGTGCCGAGATGTGTCCCTGGCAACATGCGAAATGCACAGGAGTTTTTCGGGCACCCGCCGCGAAGGGTTTTCTTTCGTCTGATCAAGTGAAGAAAAAAACTGGCCGCACAGTCGGTCTGGCTGCAGCAATCTTTGTCAATGTGCGAGGATGCCGGACCGACACGGAGCGCGTCAGCGCCGGCACGCGAAGACTCTTTTCAAAACCGTGGCCCGCAACCCAGTCTATCTGCGCAGGCGGGCGAGTTCTTCCGCACTGCGCTTGTCGCGTCCGAAGACCAGCTTCATCAGCCAGTGTGGTGCGAATTTCTCGATATCGGGCCAGCGGTTGAGGATTTTTTCCATCCACATGTGGCCCCAGACGGAATTGCGTCCAAGAAGCATGACACCGATGATCACCACCGGCAGACCGATCGGTATGAATGGGAATGGGGTCAAGATCGCCAACGGGACGCCGATCATGATGAGGACAAGCCCGAGCAGGGCAAGCAACTGGCGCACAAGCGAGCGCACACCCTGCCTGACAGCCGTTACCGGTCGGACCCGGGGGCGCTCCTTTCCGTCATTCCGGTCCTGCATCTCGCTGTCGGCCATGGCGCATATATGGCAAGTTTCCGTGTAGATGCCACAGGAAATTCACGACTGTAGCAGAGGTCTGGTGAAAATTGCGCAAATCGTCCATGAGCGGTGATATCGGCGGGATAATTCTGGCCGATGCGGGACAGTGCAAGCCTGGTGGGAGTATGACAAGCGCATGAAACTGGGATCGATCCAATTGCTTCGTGCCCTGGCTGCCCTCGTGGTGGTCGTGTATCATACCAAAGCGATTGAGGGGCTGATGATTGATGCCAATGGCGGCGGCGAGCCGACTTTCGTCAACGGGCTTTGGGCCAAGGGCTTTTCCGGCGTCGATCTCTTCTTCGTGATATCGGGCTTCATCATGGTGTTTGTCACCGGGCAGGCGAAGGGGCGTCCTGGCACGGCTGCGGCCTTCCTGTTCTCGCGCGCCAGCCGGATCTACCCGCTATGGTGGCTCTTTGCCTCGGTGATGGCGGCCTATTTCTGGTTTGCCTATGGTGTGCCCTATGACATTGACCGAACCATGGGTTCAGAGATGATCGAGCAAACGCCGGTGCTGCATCTCGTCTTTTCCTATCTCCTGCTCCCACAGCCGAGCTGGCCTGTGCTCGGTGTCGGCTGGACGCTGATCCACGAGATGTATTTCTATATCGGCTTCACATTGATCCTCCTGCTGCCCTTTCGCTGGCGCGGCTGGGCAATAGGTCTGTGGGGCGCGGGCGTCATTGCCGGATCGCTTGCCGGCCTGTCGGCCCCGTTTGCGGGCAATTATGTCCAGCTCATCTTTTACCCGATGACGCTTGAATTCGTGCTGGGGGCTTTTGCTGCCATGCTCGTGGTCAGTGGGCGCGTGTTCAGGCCGGCCCTGATGACTCTGGCCGGCAGCGCGCTGTTCATTGCGGCACTGGTCTGGCACCCGGACCCGGAACTTCATCCCCAGCGCGGGCTGATGGCGACGCTGCAATGGGGCCGGGTGATCTGGTTTGGCATCCCGGCTGCGATCCTGATTTACGGCCTTGCCGCGCTCGACATTCGCGGACGCTTCCACGCGCCCTCTTTCATGATCTCGATCGGCGACTGGTCATATGCGCTCTATCTCAGCCATATGCTGACGCTGAGTGCGCTCAAGCGCATTTTCCCGGTGGCCGCCGATATTTCCGAGAACTGGCTTGGCGTGCCAACGCCGCTGGCAAACCTGCTGCGGGTTGGCACACCGGGACTGGCGGACAACGTGTTTTTCCTGGCGGCGGGCCTGACAGCGTCGCTTGTCGTCGCCTGGCTCAGCTTCCGCTTTTTCGAAAAGCCGTTTCTGCGCCTGTTCGGACGCCTGCGGGCGAAACTGTTCGACACCCGCCGCACGGGCCTGCACCCGGCACCCATCCGCGCTGCCATCTGGTAGCGCGCGAAATGGCGCAAGGCGGCCTACTGCGCAGCCAGTGCCTCACTTTGTGGTGGTGACCATTTCAGTTTCGGCTTGCGCGCGGCGAGCGTTTCATCGAGACGGCGCAGCGGTGCAAGGTGCGGAGCTGTCTTCAGCGCCTCATCGCCCTCCTTTGCACGTTGCGCAATTTCCAGCATGGAGTCGCAGAAGCGATCGAGCTCTGCGCGGCTTTCGGTCTCGGTCGGCTCGATCAGCATCGCACCATGGACCACCAGCGGAAAATACATTGTCATGGGGTGATAGCCCTCATCAATGAGGCCCTTGGCGATGTCGAGCGTTTCGATCCCGTTTCCATTCAGGAAATCGTCCGAGAAAAGCGCCTCATGCATGCACCAGCCTTCAAAGGCCGGGCTCATGCGGGCCTTCAGGCGCGCCTGGACATAGTTGGCGTTGAGCACCGCATCTTCTGCCACCTGTTTCAGGCCGTCCGCGCCATGGCTGAGCATGTAGGACAGCGCCCGCACGAACATGCCCATCTGGCCATGGAAGGCCACCATGCGGCCGAAACTGTGCTGGGCCTCGCGGCGATCTTCCTCGATGAGCGAGAAGGCCCCATCCTCGTCACGGACTATGAATGGCACCGGTGCAAAGGAGGACAGCGCCTCTGAGAACACTGTCGGCCCCGATCCCGGACCGCCGCCGCCATGTGGGGTCGAGAAGGTCTTGTGCAGGTTGATATGCATCGCATCGACGCCAAGGTCGCCAGGCCGCACGCGCCCGACGATGGCGTTGAAATTGGCCCCGTCGCAATAGAAGTAGCCGCCCGCGTCGTGGATGAGGTCGGCAATCTCGCGAATGTCGCGCTCGAACAGGCCGCAGGTGTTCGGATTGGTCAGCATGATGGCGGCAATATCGCCGCGATGCGCCAGTTTTTCGCGCAGCTGCGCCATGTCCACGAGGCCGTCCCGGCCCGCGCCGATCTCATCGACCTCGAACCCGCACTGGATGGCCGTTGCCGGATTGGTCCCATGGGCTGAAGCCGGCACGAGCACACGCCGGCGCGTCTCCAGTTCGCCGCGCACCTCAAGTGCCTTGCGAATGGCCAGCATGCCGCAAAGCTCGCCATGCGCGCCGGCCTTCGGGCTCATGGCCACCGCCGGCATGCCGGTCAGTGTCTTCAGCCATGTGGCGAGCTCGTCGATCAGGGCGAGCCCACCCTGCACCGACTGCTGGGGTTGCAGCGGGTGTATATCGGCAAAACCCGGCAGGCGCGCCATGCGCTCATTCAGGCGTGGATTGTGCTTCATGGTGCAGCTGCCAAGCGGGAAGAAGCCAAGATCGATGGCATAGTTGCGCTGGCTCAGCCGCACATAATGGCGAACAGCCTGGGGTTCCGACAGGCCGGGCAGGTCAACCGGCTTGTGGCGCGAGAGCCCGCCAAGCCGGCTCTTGCGGCCCGCCGGTTCCGGAAGGTCCACGCCGGTCTTGCCCCAGCGGTCGGTTTCGAAGATCAGCGGCTCGAACTGAAGAAGGCCGCGCGAGCCGGAAGTGGTTTGTGTCATGGGTTCT